>JBAVOF010000329.1:0-1621 GCA_049691835.1 Polyangiales bacterium | reverse complement strand
GCGCCCTTGTGCTGGTAGATCTCGATGAGCGGTTCCATGATGTGTCGCGCTTGGACGTACTGGGCCGTCAACGGCTGTCCATCCGCCATCTTGTCTTCGAAATAGATGCCCTCGGACAGATTGCTGTTGTGGGCGATGGTCAGCACGTCACAGCCGGAATCGGTCTCGATGCACTCCTGCCTGAGCCGTGCCCAGAGCCCCTCCGCATAGGGCTCATCGAAGTAGCTGTAAGGCAGGTCCGTCACGCTCTCGTTCTTGAACATGACGTTGCGGTGGAGGTTCTTGGCCGCCGGTCCACCGCTCCACTCGTAGCCCGGAAACGTGGTGAACCGGCAACTGGCGCTCCGGTCGTAGGCCGACGCGGCAGCGTCGATGACCCCACCCCAGACGTCCATGCCAGCGTCCAAGCAGTACGCATCACCAGGGCCGCAGAGCGCAGGATAGTGCGCGTCCGCTGGTGGGAACGCGGTGAGACCGTTGATTTCCACGAACACGTAGTTGACCTCGGCGGGCGTGGCGTCGAACTGCATCGCCGCTCGGTACTCGACGCATTGGACTTCGTCGTAGCCAGGTGAGGCCGGGTCGTTGCAGACAGCGAGCGTGCTGAGGAACTCCGCGTGGTCGCTCAGCATGACGAAGTCGAGGGGGCGATCGATCTGCGCCATTCGAGTCGGATTGCCCTCGGCGTCGTAGGGTTGCAGAGCAATCGGCGCCCCTTGGGAGAAAGCGTACGCGTCCGCCTGCGTGGTGCGGGTGCCCTGCATGTTTGCGTCGAACGAGAGAGTCGTATGGACGTGGGTGTCACCCCAGAACGGTTGACGAAGCGCGTCGAAATCGGCGCATCGACCGAGCTCGTCAACCGGCACACATTCGCCGAGAGCGTTGATCGTGTAGTTACCAGTTGCCGGGCAAGCATCGTCACCACATCCCAGCGCCACAGTGGCGAGCACGCTCGTGACGAGAACCAAGCTACGGGTCATCCGCCGAAGGTAACGCAAGACCGTCGTATTGCCAAAGCAGGGCTAGAGCGCGACTTGGCCCTCGAAGACAAAGCGCGCCGGGCCTTGCATGAGCACCGCATCGCCCGGGGCCCCAACGGTGACCAAGAGGGTGCCACCGGGTAGTCGAATGCTGAGGGGTTCGTCCCGGCGCGCGCGACCCGTTTCCACGGCCGCAACCGCTGCCGCACAGGCGCCGGTGCCGCAGGCCTGGGTCCAGCCCGCCCCACGTTCGAGCACGTCGAGTCGCATCGCGCTCCCGTCGTGCTCGGAGACGAAACCCACGTTGACGCCTTCAGGGAAGTGCGGGTCCGCTTGAACAGCAGGGCCAAGCTCCAGACGGGCCGCGCCAACCTCGTCGAACGTGACGGCGTGCGGGTTGCCCATCGAGACTCCGGTAAGACGCAAGGTGCGGCCGTCGACCGTCAAAGGATGGTCGAGCCACGGAGCCCCAGCGCTGAGCGGAAGGTCCGAAGGGACGAGCGAGGGCGGCGCCATCTGGACCGCAACCGATTCGGCACCCGGGCGGTTCACGACCACGCAGGAATGCGGGCCGGCCGGGGTCTGAATGCTCACCTCGAGCGCCGCGGCCCCGGCACGTCGTGCCAGGTGTAGGGCTACAC
>JBAVOF010000328.1:0-2524 GCA_049691835.1 Polyangiales bacterium | reverse complement strand
GTGTAACTACGATGTAGTTGATGTCTGAGCTGAGGTTCGAATGGGACGCCGACAAGGCTGCTGCAAACGTCAAGAAGCACAAGGTGTCCTTCGACGAGGCTCAGACCTCATTTCTTGACGAAGATGCCCTGGTCATCGAGGATCCCGACCATTCTGACACCGAAGATCGCTTCATCTTGTTGGGCCTGAGCGCGGCGCTCCGGGTCCTCTTCGTCTGCCATTGCGTGCGCGAGAGTGGATCGGTAGTCCGGATCATCAGTGCGCGACGCGCCGACCGTTTCGAACAGAAGCAGTACACCGAGAGGTTGCGAAAATGAGAAAGCAGTACGACTTCTCGAAGGCGAAGAAGAACCCCTACGCGCGTCGTCTGAAGAAGCAGATCACCCTGCGGATCGATGAGCCAACCATCCTGTACTTTCGGTCCCTGTCCGATGCCACGGGTATCCGCTACCAGACGCTGATCAATCTGTATCTTCGCGATTGCGCGACACAGCGGCGGAAGCTTGCGATGGAGTGGCGCGCGTCAGCGTAAGAACGCGATGCTGTCGAACAAGGGGTATCTGGACTCCTCCCGTCAAGAGAAAAGAGTAGTCGTTAGTTCATCGGCCTCCGAGAGTTGTGGCTGCTTCGAGGAGTGAGTGGCGAAGAGGACGGACTGCAAACGTATCTGCGGCCTCTTTGTGCGGGTCGCTCTTAGCGACCCTGGGCCATGATGGAATCCGCGCACAGGGGAGCCAATCGATGAAACCGGCCTCGAGGGCCATGCTTGTTCTCGGCTTTCCCCGTGCCGGTCCGACCTGTTTCGCCATCACTGTGTTTGTCGAGCAGCGTGCGTGGGTGGGCTGAAGTGTTGGTGGAGCGTTAGGCGGCCTGAAGTTCGGGGACGGGCTCGAAGGTGCGGTCGTGTTTCCACACGGCCCATGTGATCCGAACGAGCTTGTTGGCGAGGGCGACGGCTGCCTTGTTATGACCGAGCTTGCGCTCGAGGCGTAGCGCCCAGGCGCACAGGCGATCAGGGTTCTTCTTGCGCTTGGAGTGCCAGAGGATCGAGCGCGCTCTGTGGATCAAAAGCATGCGTAGGTAGGTGTCGCCCCGTTTCGAGATCCGGCCGAGGCGCCGGCGCAGGCCGCTCGAGTACTCCCTTGGCGTCAGGCCCAAGAAGCTCGCCATGTGGCGTCCGGACGGGAAGCGAGAGACGTCGCCAATGAAGGCGTACAAGGCGGTGGCTGTGAGCAGGCCGATGCCCGGCACCGAGCGGAGCCGGGCTACCACTGGGACCTGCTTGGCCAGAGCCTCGAGCTGCGCCTCGACCTCTTCGATTCGCGTCGAGAGCGAGAGGATCTCCTGACAGAGGGAACTCAAGCTTGGCTTGAGCGCGTCGGGTAGTCCGCGCGAGGAATCCTGAATGATCTCCCACGCGTCGGGCAGCACATGCTTGCGTCCCTCGGGAATGAAGAAGCCCAACTCACGCAGCAGCCCCCGCAACGAGTTGATCGTTCGCGTGCGGTCTGCCAACCAGCCTGAGCGAAGCCTGTGCAGCGTGCCGAACACCTGTTGGGTAACGGTCTTGATCGGCACGGGGCGAATCTGCTCGTTACGGAAGGCCTCCAGCAGTCCGTCCACATCCGTTCGATCGGTCTTGTTCCTCACCACGTATGGCCTGACGTACTGAGGCGGCAGTAGGACCACAACGTGGCCAAGCTCTTCGATCCGACGCCCCCAGAAGTGCGCCGACCCGCAGGCCTCCATCACGACGGTCGCCGCAGGCAGCTGTGCGAAGAACTCCAGGAACTCGTAGCGCGCCAGCCTCCGCCGGCGCACGACATGACCCGGTCGATCCGAGACGCCGAGCTCGTAGACTTCCTTTGCGATGTCGACCGCTACAAGAGTATCGTTCTCCATGGATGGGCTCCTCCTTGCCTACACAGCAGCGACTCTGGCACATCGATGCCGACTGAGTCGTTGGAGGAGTCCATCTCATCAATGAAGCAGACGAGCGTTGAGCGTATTGGACGCTCGCAGCTTATCCCCGGTGTTGGGCGGACCGTTTGGGAGGTGGCGAATGATGCGAGCAGCGATACCCGCGTTGCTAGTGGCAGCATTGCCGTGTGTTTCAAGCGCGGGCACGGTGCCCACTCCCGGTCCAGCCACCGAAGCGGAGGTGCTCGTCGCTGTCTTCCGACAGCAGATTCGAGAGCATCTCGATGCGAGCGCCCGTGCCTCGGGTACGGTCATATGTATTGCAATCAACCCTGGTGGGGCACCGCAGAGCCCGAGTCGCGAGTTCATGTCTCGCCTAGCGGCTGAGCCTTCGCTGCGTCGCGCTGCCGAGTGCGACGCCCGTCGTGAAGGGGCGGTCGAGGCGATGACTCTTCGGCCAGCCGTCATCATCACCGCTGGGCCGATGCAGTGGATTGCTCCCGACGAAGCGTGGGTCTCGGTGTCCTACTTCCGCACTGCGCTCATCTCGGCATTGCGCAGGTACCGTGTGGTACACGAACGCGAGGGCTGGGTATCGCTAGGG
>JBAVOF010000327.1:0-4548 GCA_049691835.1 Polyangiales bacterium | reverse complement strand
GGCCCCCAGCCCAACCGGCCAGCTTTGCAAGCCGAGCCGTTCGTGGAGCCCCCGCGTAGCGTTCCGCCGCGCCCCGGGACGCACGGCCCAGAACGCAGCTACTGGCACCGACACCGTCGCTGCCCTGCACAGCGTCATCGCGCCGTAAGGCGGTAGACCTTGATGTTCCGGTCGGTCCGCTTCACGTACGACTTCATCTGCGGAATCGTCTCGGCGATCCTCGGCCAGAGAATGGCTTTCTCGGAGTCGGTCAAACGCTTCGCCACGACCGGCAGGTTCTTCGTGCCCACTCGGATCGTGGCCTTGGGACTCGCGTCGAGGTTGTGCGACCATGCGGGATGATTCGTGCCGCCGAAGTTGCTGGCGACGATCAAGAGATCGTCGCCATCTTTGGCGTACCCGAGTTGAACGGTCCGCTCCTTGCCCGTCTTACGGCCCAGGGTCGTCAAGGAAAGCATGGGGATGGTCGGTGGCCCCGTGATGGTGAAACGGCCTCCGGTGAGCTTATAGATCGTCGGATCGACGCGGGACGCGATCGTCTTGGCCATCCAGCGCCCCAGTGGCGTCACGGAGAAATCGTTGATGAAGTCCCGGTAGCTCATGCGGCCTCCACGTTGAATCGAGCCTAGCACCGCTTCGTGCAGGATGCCGGAGCCACGTTCTCATCGCCGATCGATGCCTGGTCGACGATGCGTCGCCGGCCCGGTACGAAGCCCTAGAGGCCCAGCCAACTGCGGGCGTCCAACGGGCGTGTCCCCCTGCGGACTTCGAAGAAGAGCACTGCATCGGGGCCGCCGGTATCGAGCGTGGCTATTTGGGTGCTCATACCCACCCAGTCCCCCACCTGTACACTGGTGGCGCCCAGTCCACCGTATACGGTGTAGAAGCTGCTACCGTGGTCGATGATCACCATCAGGCCGTATGCGCCGTAGTTGCGGGCAAAGGCGATGCGGCCGTCAGCCGCGGCTCGGACGGGCCCACCGGGCCGGCCGTAAAACTCCAGACCGGGAGCCCCTTCGCGTGAGCTCTCGCCGATTCGCATCGAGCCCTGCACCGGCAACGCGAGCTGACCACGCATGTCAGAAAACCCTTCGCCGAGGTCGTCCATGTCACCGGAAACCCGGATCCGCCCGTAGCTGACCGCGTCGTCCGGGGCCTGCTGCGGCTCTCCTCGTAACGTGTCTTGGAACAGCGACGCGCTGCGGCGGCTCTGCTCGAGCTCTTCCTTCTTGGCTTCCAGTGATTGCAGAGCGATCTGCGCCTCTTGGAGCGCCGTCGCGAGCTGACTTTTTTCGACCCGGAGCGCCGCGCCGCGCTCTCCGAGGAAGTCCATCATGTCGAGGTCGTTCTTGACCATTCGCGAAAGTCGCTGGACCCGCGCCAGATGCGCCATCAGGGAATCGAACCCGCCAGCAACCGGCAGCATCCCCGAGCGTCGAATTCGGTACAGAGCCCTCGCACGTTCGTGTAGCCGCCCCTGCGCCTCTTCACGTCGATCCGCGAGGCCGGAAATCTCGACGTCGATCTGTGCCTGGCGAGCCTGCGCGTGCTCGACGCGCGCAAGGCTCTCAGCGATCTTCCCGTCCACTGCCGCCACATCGGTCAGTCCGTCCACTCCGAGATCTTGCTCCGCACCCGCCCCGCCAGTAACCGCGAGGAGCCCAACCGCAATCCAAATCCCGACTCTGGGCTTGGCGCTCATGTCACACCGAGAGATAGCGCCGGACCGAGACGGCGCTCCCGATCGCGCCGATCACGGCACCACCCGACAGAAGTGCCAACATCGTCCAGGTTCCGAGAAAGACGACGCGGCTCCCGGTAAGCGCCGCCAAGGTCGCATCGACGGACTCGTGCAGCGAGAGGTAACCGACCAGCAACGCCAGCACTGCCAGCAGGGCCGAGGCGAACCCCTGGAACATCCCCTCGAGCACGAACGGCCCGCGAACGAAGCCGTTGGTTGCGCCGCAGAGCTTCATGACTTCGATCTCTTGGCGGCGTCGAGCGACGGCCAGTCGGATCGTGTTACCGATCACGGCGACCACACAGAACATCACCAGCAACGCGAGCCCGGCCGCCAACATCCGCGCGCCCCACAGCAAGCGGTCTAGCTTCTGGAACCAGCTACCGTAGCTCTCGACATCGCTCACCGCACGGAACTGGGCAAGCCGAGTCGCAATCGATTCACTGCGTTCGCGCATCACGCCGTGGACCAACGTGACCTCGAGCGAAGCCGGAAACACCTCGGACGGAAGGGAGCTCAGATCTGCCCCCACGTCGGCTTCCTGCAGGAACGATGCGCGCGCTTGCGCTGGCGTCACGTGCGTGACCTCTTTGACGTCGCCCAGCCCCTCGAGCACGACCCGAAGCTGCGCGATATCCTGTGGATCCGCGTCGTCTTTCAAGAAAAGCGTGATTCGCCCGCTCTGCCCCCAGCGCGTAGCCGCCGCGTCGAGGTTGGTGACCCCGAGAAGCGTTGCTCCAAGACAGATGAACGCGACCGCCAGACTCGTGACCGCCACGATGTACAGGCGCCGCTCCTCGCGAAGACCTCGTCTGGCGCGCGTGATTGCGTTCTTCACGTCCATCGTTTCACCCCACCAACGTGTGAATTCCACTGCTGCCCCGCCAATTCTTGAGACCTTGCTGAGCCTCGAGCACGCGGCCATCGTCGATCGAGATCAAGCGATGATCCCGCTTGGAAATGAGAGAGTGGTCGTGTGTTGCGAACAGCACGGTGGTTCCCGTCGAGTTGATCTCTTCGAAAAGGGTCAAAATGTCGATGGCGAGATGCGGGTCGAGGTTTCCCGTCGGCTCGTCCGCGAGGATGAGCGCCGGCTCTGGTACGATCGCCCTGGCAACTGCTACCCGCTGCTTCTCCCCGCCCGAGAGATTGCTGGTCGGCTCCGGACCGCGGCCGGTCAAACCAACACGTTCCAACGCCTCGGCGACTCGCGATCGAATGAGCCTTTGCGGCATCGAGACGATCTCGAGGGCAACCGCCACGTTTTCGAAGACCGTCCAGTGATCGATGATTCGAAAGTCCTGGAACACGATCCCGAGGTTGCGTCGAAGAAACGGAATCGACTTGTCGGTCAGGCGGGCGATATCGCGGCCGCAGAATAGCACCCGGCCTTCGTCGACCTTGAGCTCGCGGTAGACGAGCTTCAAGAGCGTGCTCTTGCCCGCACCGCTTGGCCCCGTGATGAACACGAACTCACCCCGCTCGACCGAAAGGTTGACCCCGCGCAACGTCGGCTGGTCTGGCCGAAAGAACTTGTAGACATCCTCCAGCACCAGAATCGGCTTCGCCAGCTGTGGCTGGCTCGCGCGCGCGCCGGCGCGGAAAAACGGAAACGGGCGAACGACCTTGGTTCCCTGCATAGAACCCCGCTAACCCGTTCAGCAAGTGCTGGGCAAGAAATCGGCCAAGCTCTCGCGGTTGCCGAGGGCCCGCGTGCGGCTAGAGTGCCGGGACAATGGGCGAGCAGGCGGTCGTGTACGGGGCGGCGGACCGGGTTGGGGTGATCACCTTGAATCGTCCTGACGCGCGGAATGCCATGACACCCGAGCTTCTGGATGCGTTTTCGATCGCCATCGACCACGCGCAGCGCGACCATGGGATCCGATGCCTAGTCGTCACCGGTACTGGACGCTGTTTCAGCGCCGGGGCGGATCTCCGCTCGTCGATGCAGCGTAGCGACCTCGGCAGGCCATCCCGCGACGCATCCTTTGCCATGTACGAGCCGTTTTTGCGGGTGCTCGATCTCGAGGTTCCGGTCATCGCCGCGATGAACGGACACGCCGTCGGGGGTGGATTCGGACTGGCCCTGTTGGCCGATATCCGGATTGCGAACGTCGACGCGAAATATGGTGCCAATTTCGCGCGCTTAGGCATCCATTCTGGACTTGGCATCAGCTACCTCCTCCCTCGGCTGGTCGGGGCCGCACAGGCCTCCGAGCTTTTATTCACCGGAAAGCTCATCCGCGGAGACGAGGCGCTTCGGATCGGCCTGGCGAGCCACGCCGAACCATCAGAGCAGGTGCGGCCCGCCGCAATGAACCTGGCACAACGGATCGCCGCCTCCGCTCCCATGGCGGTACAACAGATGAAATCGTCGATCCGACGCGGGCTCCGGTGGGAGATCCGGGAAGCCGCCTTCGAGGAAGCAGCGCTTCAAGCGGCCAGCCTGAGCACCGCCGATGCAAAGGAAGGCCGGAACGCGATCCTCGAAAAACGAGAACCAGAGTTCACCGGCCAATAGGCGCAACGATCGACTCGTCGCGAGCCCCCATGCTAGCAATCCCCGAACTTCCGTTACCCATCGACGCCATACCCGAGCAGCTGCGGCGCTTTGCGGACCGCGACGGACCGGCGCCCGCCCGCATGATGGCAGCTCGCGGAATGGTTCCGGTCAAGGGCGGCGGGCTCGTCGTGTTACTCGTGCAGCTCACCAGCGATCCCGACCCCGCGGTGTCCAAAGCGGCCGGAGAGACGCTGAAACATTTGCCGGAAGGCGTCCTCCTGCCCGCCTGCGAAGAGGACCGACA
>JBAVOF010000326.1:0-9560 GCA_049691835.1 Polyangiales bacterium | reverse complement strand
CCTATTGTCACCGGCCCGGGGGTGCGAACGCGGGATTCGATGCGCGCTTCAACACGCCGTTCTTCGCGCAGCGCTTCGTCTGGACTGCGGTGCGCAACGACCTGGGCAATCCGGGAACGGTCGTCATCTACCCCGGCGACCCGGTTCTTTCCGCCGCCTGGCAACGCAGCTCTGCAGTCGGGCCGATCGCGATGCCTCCGCTCGCAAAGGCCCTCGTCGAGCAGCCTGCGGCCGATCTGCTCGCATATTGGATCCAACGCATCAAGTCCGACATCCCGCGAGCAGGGCTGGGCTATGAATACTACGAATTGATGGACCTCGAGGTCTTGCCGAACTTCGATGCGCTCACCCCGACAGCGACGGGAACGGTCAGCACCGCGGACCTCTCCATGCGCCAGCGTGAGGATGATTTCGCATTCCGCTTCCGCGGTTACCTCCGCATCGAGGTCGCAGGAAGCTACACGTTCTACACGACCTCCGACGACGGCAGTCAGCTTCTCCTCGAGGGAGACCTCGTCGTCGACAACGACGGATTGCACGCAGCGACTGAGCAGTCCGGCTCCGTCACCTTGTCGAGCGGCTATCATCCGATCGAGATTCGCATGTTCGAGCGGGGCGACCAACAGGTGCTCACGACGAGTTGGGCTGGGCCCGATACCGGCGAGAACAAGGTGTCGATTAGCTCCAGCGTTCTGTTCCTAGAGGTCCCAACGGTCACGGTGAACCATCCGCCCGTGCTCAGCGGCCCCGGTGATCAGAGCGACGAGCAGGGTGATCCGGTTTCACTCGCGCTCATCGCGGCCGACGAGGACGGCGACGCGCTTTACTTCGATGCGGCCGGCCTTCCCGAGGGCCTGTCCGTCGATCACGAGAGCGGGCGTATCTCCGGGACAGTTGCGGTGCCGGGCGTCCACATGGTCACCGCAAGCGCGTCCGATGGGCCGGAGGTTTCGGTCGTGACGTTCCAATGGCTCGTCACCGAAACGGAGCCCACGCCCGATGCCGGCGTTCCCGATGGAGGCTTGCCTGACGGGGGCCTGCCCGACGCCGGCAATCCCGACGCCGGCGTCCCCGATGCCGGCGAACCCGATGGAGGCACGCAGCCAGGCGGCGGCGGCTGCGCGGTGCAGTCTGGTGGCGCTCCAATCGACATGCCCCTGCTGATCGTGATGCTCGCGTTGCTTCCGTTGCGCCGCAGACGTACCCGCGCCTAGCCAAGCGCACTGGTTCTGGGTTAGCCTCCACGCCACGCGAAACAGGAGGTTCCATGGGTCGTTCGATGTCGCTCGTCCTCGCCTGGTGCGTAATTCTCGGTGCGGCTTGCAAACCCGCGTCGCCTCCCTCGGGTGAGGGTAACTCCGCGGACAAGCCCGCCGATGCAGCTGCGTCTACGCCGCTCCAAACGGTCCCGAGAACGAACTGGGAGCCGCAAAAAGTCCAATACGAACGAAGCAAGGAGTCGCTCGTAGCGACCGACGACGTGATTGCAGCCGCACAGAAGGGCGACATGCCCAACATTCTCATCATTTGGGGTGATGACATCGGGCAGTCGAACATCAGCGCCTACACGATGGGGCTCGTCGGCTACCGCACGCCCAACATCGATCGGGTTGCCCGTGAAGGCATGATCTTCACCGATTACTACGGGGAGCAGAGCTGCACCGCCGGGCGCTCGGCATTCATCACCGGCCAGTCGGTGTTTCGCACGGGCCTCTCGAAGGTCGGGATGCCGGGCTCCGACGTCGGCTTGTCCACCAAGGATCCAACCATCGCGGAGATGCTCAAGCCGCTCGGGTACGCGACCGGCCAGTTTGGAAAGAATCACCTCGGCGACAAGGACGAGTTTCTCCCCACCAATCACGGCTTCGACGAGTTCTTTGGCAACCTCTATCACCTCAACGCCGAAGAGGAGCCAGAAAACCCGGACTACCCGAAGTCGCCGGAGTTTCGAAAGCGGTTCGGCCCGCGCGGCGTCATCCACAGCTTCGCGGACGGCCGCATCGAAGACACCGGCCCACTGACCAAGAAGCGCATGGAGACCATCGATGACGAGACCGTTGCGGCGGCGATCGACTTCATCGAGCGGCAGCACAAGGCGGGCAAGAAGTTCTTCGTCTGGTGGAACGGCACACGCATGCACTTCCGCACACACGTGAGGCGCGAGCTTCGAGGCATTTCGGGCCAGAACGAATATGCGGACGGGATGATCGAGCATGACGGAGACGTCGGCGAGCTGCTCAACAAGCTCGACCAGCTCGGCATCACCGACAATACCCTGGTCATGTACAGCACCGACAACGGCCCTCACTACAACAGCTGGCCCGACGCCGGCGCCACACCGTTCCGTGGTGAGAAGAACACGAACTGGGAAGGCGGTTGGCGCGTTCCCGCGATGGCTCGCTGGCCTGGCAAGATCCCGGCGGGCACGGTGTCGAACGAAATCATGTCGCACCTGGACTCCCTGCCAACCCTGCTCGCCGCTGCCGGCGCTCCCGACATCAAAGAAAAGCTCCTCAAGGGCTATCAAGCGGGGAAGCGGCAGTACAAGGTCCACCTCGACGGATACGATCAGCTGGACGTGCTACTCGCCAATCGACCCAGCCAGCGGGACGAGCTTTTCTACTTCTCCGACGATGGCGATCTGATGGCCCTCCGGTTTCGAGACTGGAAGGTCGTGTTCCTCGAGCAGCGTGTCCGGGGAACCCTTCAGGTCTGGGCAGAGCCGTTCGTCCATCTCCGCGTTCCGAAGCTCTTCAACCTGCGGCGCGACCCTTACGAGCGCGCGGACATCACCTCCAATACGTACTGGGACTGGCTGCTCGACCGCGCGTTCGCGGTCTACGGGGCCCAGGCCATCGTCGGGCAGTTCCTTCAAACCTTCCAGAAATACCCTCCGCGCCAGAAGGCTGCGAGCTTCACCATCGATCAGGCGATGGAAAAGCTTCAGACGCCGACAGGACAGTAGACGCAGCTTCCCAACACTTCACTGCCCCTTCGATGCGTGTCCTCAGCCTCAACGCCAACGGCCTTCGCGCGGCGGCGCGGAAGGGCCTGTACGACTGGCTTCCCCGACAGGAGGCGGATTTCGTCTGCCTGCAGGAAATCAAGGTGCGGCCCGAGCAGCTCTCCGACTCGGAGCGCGCGCCGCATGGCTATCACGGCGTCTACGAGCCGGGCGAGCGCAAGGGGCACAGCGGCGTCGCTATCTTCGCGCGGAGCAAGCCGGATGAATTGATTCACGGGTTTGGCTCTGCCGAGTTTGATCCAGAAGGGCGGTACATCGAGGCACGATTCGGCAACCTGAGCATCGTGTCGGTGTACGTGCCGGCGGGCACCAGCAGCGAGCTTCGATTGTTGGCCAAGTTTCGTTTCATCAAGGAGTTCACTCGGCACCTCGCCCGACTCTCAGACGGCGGCCGTGAGTACGTTCTTTGTGGCGACTGGAACGTGGCGCACAAGGAGATCGACCTCAAGAACTACAAAGCCAACCAGAAGAGCTCCGGCTTCCTGCCCGTCGAGCGCGCGTGGCTCGATTTGGTGTTCGGTCCGCTTGGCTTCGTCGACGCCTTCCGACAGGTCAACAAGGAGCCTGAGCAGTACACCTGGTGGTCGGGCCGGCATCCCACCACTCGCGCGCGCAACATCGGCTGGCGTCTGGACTACCAAGTCGTCACACCGGGCCTCGGTTCACGGGTATCGGCTGCATCGATTGCGCGTGAGCCGATTTTTTCGGATCACGCACCACTCACGCTCGACTACCGTTTTGCCTGAGAGCAGACCTGCTACTGCATCGGTCGATGCTGGCCTACCCGTCTCCGATCAGTCTCGCGGCCCGCTCGGGCTTGATGGTCGTGCTTGATAATTGACGCGTTACTGCTGGCCGGCTTCTGGTATCTTCGGTAGTCGGTGGTCATTGAGGTATCAATCATGCAGACTACGATCGATGAAATTGGGCCCGATGTCTTCCGCATCAGCACGTTCGTGCCTGAAGTGGGGCCGACCGGGTTCACCTTCAACCAATTCCTGATTCGCGCGGACGAGCCGCTGCTCTTTCACACCGGGCCTCGCGCGATGTTTCCTGCCGTGCACGCGGCCGCAGCGAGGTTGATTCCCGTCGAATCGCTCAAGTGGATCACGTTTGGTCACGTCGAGTCGGATGAATGCGGTTCGATGAACGAGTGGCTCGAAGCGGCGCCCCAGGCCACGGTCGCGCATGGCGAGGTCGGCTGCATGGTCTCGCTCAACGACCTCGCAGACCGGCCTCCCAGAGCACTCCAACACGGCGAGGTGCTAGACCTCGGCGGCAAACGCGTCCGCCATCTCGATACGCCTCACGTGCCCCACTGCTGGGAAGCCCGAGTGCTTTTCGAGGAAGTGACACGCACTCTTCTGTGCGGGGACCTCTTCACGCACCTGGGCAAGGGCCCGGCCTTGACCTCCAACGAGATCGTGGGGCCGGCGAAGGAAGCCGAAGCGACGTTCAAAGCGACGTGTCTGACGCCGACAACCGGAGGCACGATCCGCTCGCTAGCGGAGCTAGAGCCAACGGTCTTGGCGGTCATGCACGGCTCGTCCTTCAACGGGGACTGCGCCAGCGCGCTGCGCGACTTGGCAGCGGTGTACGACGAGATGCATGCCGCGGCGGGATGATGAAGGGCACCGCGACCTCGTCCCTCGCTCAACGAGCGCGCGTGACCGACCAGGGCACGGGCGCGTCGCGGCGAACGGGCAGGGCGAACCAGACTACGTCGGCTTCTCGGCGATACGCAACGCTCGTCGATGCGGCGGTGACGAGCAGCTCACCTTGGCGGAGCCCAGTTGGCACCGTCACGCCCAGCTCGATGAGCTCGTCGGCCGAGGCCGTGACCGTACCGCGGATCGCATCGGGCAGACTGCGCACCGTCAGACGCGGCCAGACGACGGTGAACGTTTCCGTCGGCACGCGCGGATCGATCCGAATGCCGTCCGGCGTTCCCGACACCCCGATCAGACCCTGAAGCGCCCGCAGTGGGCCGGTGTGCACGTGCGCATTGAGCGCCGGGTAGTCGGTCAGCGCGGTGGCCAGGTGTGCATCGGCTTGCCCCGGACGCTCATGGTCGGGGCCGTTGTACGAATCGGGCCCCGTCCAAATCCCGTACCAGAGCTCGGGGTAGGTCTTGGCGTGCGCCGTCAGTGAGTTGCGAATGAAGCTGCTCCAACCGGCGCTCGGGTCGCTCACCGCGTACATCTGGGTGAGCCAGGCGTTGGCCACCGGCCAGATTCCGCCCACCTGCGGCTGATCGAGCCCGCCCACGGCCGTGCCCGAGTCGATGAGCTCGACCGTCGATACTGCGCCGATCTCGGTTTCCATTCGGTCTTCGATCAGCTCGAGCAACTGGTCTTGCCGCTCCTGATCGACGATGCCCCCCAAGCTCGGAAGCACCTGGGGCTCGACGAACAGATAGTTGGGCGCCAGCGGGTTTCCGTTGTCCGCGAACCCGCGGACGAACCAGTCACCACCCCAGCCGTCCGCCTCGAATGCGGCAACCTGCGAGTCGTAGAGGCTCGACATCTGCGCGGCGAGTGCGGCGTCGGCAGGCTCCACCACCGCCGCGACCAGGGCGAAACCAAGGACCACCATGCCGGCGTTGTAGAGCGACGAGGCGCCATGAGGGGTCGTCACTTCGTCCGTGAGGTTGAGCACACCGTCCGCATAGTCACCGGTGCCCATCGCAACGAATCCGCGCGCACCGAGGCCGATACTTTCGGTCGCGTACTCCATGGTGCGCCCCAAATGGCTCAGCACCGAGCCGCGCTCACCTGCGCTCCGCGGCCAATATGGCACCTCGGACTCGAGGAAGTCGCGGTCGCGCGTCAGCGCCACGTACTCGCCCGTGATCCACGGAACCGCGAAATATGGATCGCTCCGGTCGTAGTAGATCCCCACGTCATTGAAGTTTCCGACGCCGGTCGTCGCGTACGGATAGCGCCAGGGCGTTGGATCGCTCGACGCGTGTTGCGACCCAAAGCAATAGAGCAAGGTTTCCTTCGCGACCTCCGGATCGACCAGGAGCATGGACTCGGCAAAAAGCGCAAGGTCCCCGAACGCCCCGTCCAGCCCGTGGATGTACTTATAGGCACCGCCCTGGCCCAGCACGCGGTGACCCCGGTACTCGTCGAAGGTCACGTTGGCCAGCGCGTTGTACGAGGCCCAGGCCATCTCGCGCTGCATGGCACCCGCGTCTGGCAGACCGGGAAACGCGGCCCAGACGAGGCGCTCGCGCCACGAGCCCGCCGTCGCCAACGCAAGCTCTGGAGCCGATGCCCGGAGACTCTCCACATCTGCTTCGGGCTCGGCGCCGGCAGGGGCGTAGCCAAACGCGAAGCGACGCACCGTCTTGCCATTGCCAGGCACCATCACAGGCACGCGCATCGCGAGGACAGGGTGCTGCCCCTCGCCACCCACCGTCAGGATCCGGGACTCCGCGTCGCCCGAAGAGCCCAGGCCGCTCGGCACCGGGCGGTCCACGCGCTCACCCCAGATCTCGCGGTCATCGAGCCACACCGCGTGCACTTCGGCGTCCGCGTCGAGCGCGGCGAGGTAGATCGGGTCCGGGAAGTAATCGACATCGGCGATCTCGTCGCGCGCGGTGACTCCGTCGGGCAGGCTCAGCGCGCGCGTCCGCACCTGCGCCACGCGCGTCTGTGCGTCGTAAGCGACCTCATGCTCGAACTCTGCCATCAGCGCGCGGCGCTTGCGGTCCAGCCGCTCGGTGATCCCGGGCGCAAGCAGGTCACTGGTCGCTAGCTCGACCGGGATCTGGTGAATGTTCACGTCCCAGAGCTCCACCAAGTCGAGCTCCCGGTTCGTCGCGGAGCGGTTCTCGATCTCGACCTCCGCGACCAAGGCGCGGGCATCGACGTCCGGCGCAAAGGTCCGGCGCCGTACGCGAAGCTCTCCGAAATCGGTCACCGTCTCGACGTAGCCAACCCCAAAGCGGCGCGTCTGTTGCTGCGTCGCCCTCCCGAGGGGCAAGTCCTCGAACCGCGTGCTCAGGGTCTGCTCGCCATCGACCAGGTATGAAAAACCTCCGCCTAGTTGATGCGGGTAGTTGGGCGTTTCCGAATCGACCCAGGTGTCCACGCGGTTGATCCATTTGTGCCCGCGGTCCTGCGTGTAGATCTCGACTCCGCCCGACGCGTGCGCCATCGCGACCAGCCCCCGCCCGTTTCCGATCAAGTGAATCGGGTCGCGCTGCACCGTCGCGCGAGGGCTCCAGTGCTGCGCTGCCGGGTCACAGCGTTGCTCGGCGGTGAAGTCGTACGCGGGCAGCCCATCGGCATCGCTCGTCCAGATCCCCACGTATCCAGAGCCCCGCGTGCATTGCACCAGCGAGCGCGGATCGGCTGCATCCACCTCGCCGCACGCGCCGGTGTCCGGCCGCACCGGTTCATCCAGGTCTGCACAGCTCAGCGCAACGGGTGGCTCTTCCTCGGGCGGATTGTGCGTTGCTGCGCTGCACCCAAGGCAGCCGAGTCCCAACGAGAGTACGGATACCGCCATCGGAGCGGTTCGTCCTAAGAAAAGCATGGGCCAAACGTCCCCGAGGAGTGGCCCAATGTCAATCGACGTGGACCCGCGCGTGATTTTGGCGTAACCCGTTCAACATTCCCGTGACCTATGCTTCGAAGACCCGCCGCCCGTCGTTCTGGTTCCCGGTCCTGTGCATGACGACCCTGCCGCTCGCGCATCCGGGCAGCGCGCTCGCCGACGAATTCTCCCCATTCGTCGCGCCCGCGGACAAGGCGCTGCTGGTCCTGATTCAAAACGAGCGCCCCGACCGCGAGACGACGTTCGTCGTCTTCGACGCCGACAAAAAATGCGTGGCTAGCGTGGGCGGCCGCCGAGCCGAGCTCGTGCCCATGAAACCGGGCAAGCATACGCTCTACGTGACGGCCTACAACACCCGCCGCATCCAGCTCGACCTCGCCGCTGGACGCACGTACTTCATCCGGATCTATGCCCGAGACCGTTTTGCAACCCGAGTGACGGAGGTCACCCCGGTTCAGCGCGCGAGCGACGCCTTCATGCGTCTCAAGGACTGGCTCGACGGAACCATCGTGACCCACGCCGACGACGACCAGTGTGTCGGTCGGCCGCTCGACAAGCGCCGCGACCGAACGCAGAAAAAAATGATGGAAGCCAACGTCGACTGGAAAGACGGTGACGATGCCTTTCGAGCCCAATACACCCTCCACAAGGACGACGGTCTGAGCGTCGACGAGCTCAGCATGCTCTGAGCGCCTGGGCTCGCTGTTCTGGTAGACGGCGACTCACGTGCCGCGCCTATCGATGCTCGAGCACGAGACTCGAGTGAGGGCGCTCGTGTAGAGTCCTGCCACCCCATGGCATCCAAACCCATCCGTCTGTCCAAGTCCCGCTTCACCGCCGGCCTTCAATGCCACCGCCAACTCTGGTGGAAGGTTCACGAGCCGCGAGCTCCCGAGCTGACGCCCGACGCTGGCCTGCAAGCCATTTTCGACATGGGCAACCGAGTCGGCGAACGCGCGCGCCAAGAATTCCCGGGCGCCACCCTCATTGCTCTGGACTACCGCCGTCTCGACACAGCCATCGAAGCCACCCGGCAGGCAGTTGACGACGGCGCCTCCGTCATCCTCGAAGCCTCCTTCCTCGAAGACCGCATCTTCGTCGGCGTCGACGCTCTGTCGAAGGAAGACGAAGGCTGGGTGGTCACCGAGGTCAAGGCGACCGCCAGCGTGAGGCCGCAACACATCCCCGATGCCGCCATCCAAGCACAGGTCGTCGAACGCGCCGGCCTACGGGTAGCTCGCGTCGAGCTCATGCACCTCAACAACGCGCACCGGCACCCGGACCAGGGCCCGCTCTTCACCAGGGCCGACATCACGCGCGAGGTGGCCGAGCTCCGCGACGACATCGCCAACGAAGCGCGGGCACAACTACGCATGCTCGAAGGCGCGCTCCCCGAGGTCGCAACCGGACCTCACTGCACCTCGCCGCACGAGTGCCCGTTCCTCGCCCGCTGCCACGTCCCGGGGCCCGATCACGGCATCGAAGACCTGCATCGCATCAGCGCAAAGAAGCTCGGCGAGCTTCACGACGAAGGCATCGAGACGATCGACCAGATCCCAGGTGACTTCCCGCTCAATGGCATTCAGGCCCGTCACCGCGAGGCGGTCCTTCGAAACGAGCTCGTCGTCGACCCGGGCCTCGAAGCCGCGCTCGCCGCCTACCGATACCCCATCGCCATGCTCGATTTCGAGACCATCAACCCTGCCTTGCCCGTCTGGAACGGCTGCAGCCCCTTCGGCAAAGTCCCCGTTCAGTTCAGCGTGCACGTGCTCCACGAAGACGGCGAGGTTTCCCACCAGGCGTTTCTCGCTCAAGGGGAGGGCGACCCGCGGCCCGAGCTGGCGCGAGCGCTCTCCGGTGCGTTGAACAACGCGGGCACCGTGCTCGCTTGGAACGCGAGCTTCGAAAAAGAGTGTCTATGTATCCTCGCGGAGTCGTGCCCCGAGCACGCAGCCGCGCTGCTAGAGGC
>JBAVOF010000325.1:0-2574 GCA_049691835.1 Polyangiales bacterium | reverse complement strand
CTCTTGACCCCCGGGCGGGGGAAACTACACTGTGTAGTGTATTCGGTTCAGGCGAGGGAGCAAGCCCGGAATGCTCCAAATGAGAAGCTTGAGGAGATTAGCTCATGGCCAAACTATCTAGAGTTGTTGGACGCACCAAGAGTGGGACGACGCTCGTCGTGGGGTTCGTCCTCGCGTCGATCCTCGGCTTGCGACCAAGTCAGGCTGCCGCGATCGAGGCGAATGAGGGCGATGCGGGGATCTCCACCGCGCAGATTCCGGAGGACGGGTCTGATATCGCGGGTGGTCGTGCAGTCCTGATCGTCGACAAGCCGATCGAGGAGGTGCTCCCGATCGTGTTGGATTACGCGAACTACGTAGAGTTCATGCCCCACTTCACCAAGTCCAAAGTGCTCGCGCAACGCGGCAGCCGGGCCCTGGTGTACATGGAGGTCAGCCTGGCCCGGGGGATGTACACGCTCTATGGGCAGCTCGACCTTGCCGAGCGTCCTCGAGACGGAGAGTCTCGAGTCGTCGAAGGCCGGCTTCGCGACGGCAACATCGACGCCTTCAACGCCACCTTCAGGCTCACCCCGGTCGATGGCGGAACTCACACCGAGATCGACTTCAGGATCTACGTCGACCCCGACTTGCCGCTTCCCTCGTCGGTGTTCAGCCGAGAGAACGAACGAGCCGCTGGCCACGCTGTTCGCGCCCTGCGTTCAAGGATCGTTGCAACGCCAGGTGGCTCGGTGTGAGCCGTCGACGCCCCTAGCGTTGACCCCGCATCAAGGACGCCAGCAGCAGAGCTGAGCTTGGCAGCCTTCGTCTTGAGGTTCACGCGCTTCGGCCTCGGTATTGAAACACGGACATGGCGCGATCGTGGCACCGCTCGCTAGATCTTCGGACCGACCAGCGCGAACATGGCGCCTTGCGGGTCGCGGGCCTGAACGATCCAGTCGCCCGTCGGCACCTCATGGGGACCCATGATCGTGACGCCGCCGCGCGCCGTCACTCGCTTGCTGGCGGCCACTATGTCGTCGACGTTGAAATAGTAGAGCCAGTAGGGGCGCACAGCCTCGGGATCGTTAAACATCCCGCCGACACTCTCGCCGGTGCCAAAGCCGAACAGCACATAGACGCCCATGGGCCCCATGTCCATCGAGCTGACTTTCTCCCAGTCGAATTGAGCGCGATAGAAAGCCAGCGCCGATTCCCAATCGTTGGTGTGTAGCTCGTGCCAGCCACCGTGGCCGGGTTTTCCGGGCGCAAAGGACGTTGCAGGACCGCCGCCGATTGGCGCCATCACATAGAGGCTCGCGCCTTGCGGGTCGGCGACCATTGCGATCCGTCCGACGCCAGGCAGGTCCATGGCAGGCATGTGCTCCGCGCCGCCTGCCGCAATGATGCTGGCAACGCTCCGGTCGACATCGGCGACGCTGAGATAGCCGAGCCACCCGGGTTGCATGCCCGCCTCCGCGGCGCCCGGCGGCAGGGCCATGAGGCCGCCGATGCCAACGCCGTCCATGTTGAGGATCCGGTAGTCCACCCCCTCTTGCCCGGAGTCGTTCGTCGTCCAGCCGAGAACGTCGCCATAGTACGCCGCCGCTGCATCGGGATCGCTCGTCAGCAGCTCATACCAGATGAAGGTGCTGGTCATTGTTGGATTCCTTTTCCTATGCGAGCCGCGCGTCGGGCTTCGCGTCCCAGGTTGAGATTCCCTCGCGCGGTTCGCGGTTGACAATTGAGTTGATATCAACATAATTGATGGATGTCCACCGAAAAGGGCGACCTGCCGAGCGAGGTCACCCACGAGGTCCGAAACCGGTGCTTATGTCTTCACCTCCAGCGCTCTGCGCGGGCCATGGCGCGTCGCTTCGACAACGCCCTGCGCCCGGTCGGGCTGACGAGTGGCCAGTTCTCGCTGTTGATCTCGCTGAACCGACCCCAAGCGCCGCGGATCAACCAGGTGGCGACGTTGCTGGCCATGGACCGGAGCACGCTGACGGCCAATCTCAAACCCCTCGCGCGGCGCGGCCTCGTCGAGGTCATCGTCGACCCCAGAGATAGACGGGGTCGGCGTTTGCAGATCACAGACGCTGGGCGAAGCGTCCTGGTGGCGGCTCTGCCGATCTGGCGCGCCACGCACGCCGAGGTCGACCGACTGCTCCCCGACGCCGACCCGGAGCGCCTACGCGGCGACCTTCGAGCACTAACCTGACGAACCGTTTCCGGCGGCGATTCGCATCCATGCATCCCCGGGCAACGCGACGCGTGCCGAGTAGGGAGACGACGAGCGGCATCGGCTTACGAAGCCTCAGACTGCACGCGCGGTTTCGGCGGGGCGTCGTATCGGTCGAGGGGCATGGCCGATGGCCAGAGGTGCGGAATCAGCTTCGGGACGCTCTGGCGGTATGCAAGATACCGCTGGCCGAACTGGCGAACGAGGTCGCGCTCTTCGAAAAAGAGGCCGACGAAGACGTACGCCGACATCGCCGCCGCGAACACGAAGTGTCCAACAGTCATTAGCGGAGCCGCCCAGATTCCAATCAAGATGCCAAGTTGGATCGGGTGGCGCACCAGACGATACAGGAG
>JBAVOF010000324.1:0-5781 GCA_049691835.1 Polyangiales bacterium | reverse complement strand
GTACACCCTGATCGAGACTCAGCAGTCCTTGGTCGACCGCAATGCCGATCAGTGTCGATGTGATGCTCTTGGTCACCGAAGCCACGTCATGTGGTCGATCTCCCAGGTACGGAAAGAAATAGGCGTCAACGATGAGCACGCCGTTTCGCACGATCTGGACGCTATCGATGGGCAGATCCCCTGCGTCGATCTGTTCCAGCACTTCGGCGAGTGCGGCGGAGTCGAAGCCCTGCTCTTCGGGGGGCGAGGTGGGCCAACTGTTGGCATTGGCGTCAGAGCTCGACTGACAGCCGGAGCAGCCCCACCAGACAGTGAGGGAGGCCCACGCAAGAGCAAGAAAATGCCGAGTCTTTGGCGTTGGATGCCTTCCAGTCATGGAACAAAGAGCGTTCGCATCGGCGTTTCCCCGCGACGATTCGCCGAGTGCGCGGAGGGTGCGCGATTTGCAGTCATTTGGCAAATGTCGGCGGCTCGTCTAAACATTTGCTGTAACCCCTCGTCAAACCAGCATCACATTGACCGAGCCGCGTCGAGGGAAATGCGGGGAGAACGAGATGGTCGCTACGAAAATTGCGTGGATTCCGTTGGTGACATTCGCGTTCCTGAACCCATCGGTCCTGAGCGCATCGGCAAATGCCCAAGACGACAACGATCCCGCGGCCAACAACACCCTCACGCTGGAAGTCGTCGGCATCAAGGAAACCAAGGGTAAGCTCGCATGCGCGCTCTTCTGGGAGAACAAGGGCTTTCCGCGAAAGCATCGCCGTGCGCTTCGTCGCACCTGGGTCGAGGTGGAAGACCACACTGCGAAGTGCGTGTTCAAGCGGACGGGCCTCGGCGAGTACGCCGCATCCGTGTTTTTGGACAAGAACGGAAATGGGAAGCTGGATACTAACGCGATCGGCAGCCCGAAAGAGCCATGGGGCGTATCGAAGAACGCCAGATCCAAGCGGACTGGCCCCCCGCTATACAACGACGCAAAGTTCGACTACGAGGGTGGGCCGCTGACAATCCAAATCGAGTTGATGTACTGAGAGAGCGAGCCCACCAGACGAAGACCATCCGGGCGCCTCTACTCGTGTCCGTGAAGTCCGCGCCGTGAGCAGCTCCCCGACCTGGGGCCCGAAGTCGAAATCGGTGCTGTGACGCTGCTTTCACCGCTTGCCGACGGCGAGATTCGGCGCGCGTTGCGGAGGCGAAAATAGCTCAGCTGGTTGTGGTGCGCGTGCAGCCGTCGCGCTCGTGTGCATGGCGGTCAGGAACCGAAGCGTTCCGTCGAGCATCCGCGCGGTGCGCGGCGATGCGAAGATGTCGAAGGCGTGCTGGGCGCCGGGGAGCTCGGTGTACATCACCGGAGCACGCGAGATTCTGCGGAGGTTTTCCGCGAAGAGTCGCGCGTCCTGAACCGGGGCTAGTGTGTCGCGGTCACCATGGACGATCAAGAAGGGCGGCGCGTCGGGGTGGACGCGATCGATCGGCGAGGCGCGGTGAAACTTCTCCGGTTCTTCCTCCAGAAAAGCTTTCATGATCATTGGCTCGAGCATCCGGATCCGAAAACGTGCCTGCATCGTGCCCAAACGGTTCGTGAAGTCGTAGACGCCATACACGGGCACCGCCGCTTGCACGCCGGTATCCGCGTCCTCGAAGCCGGGCTGGTATTCGGGATCGTTGGCGGTCAGCGCCATCATCGCCGCAAGGTGTCCCCCCGCTGAGCCTCCGGTGACGGCCACGAAGCTCGGATCGACGCCGTACTCCGTCGCATGATCCCGAATCCATTTGAGCGCGTACTTCAAATCGATGAGGTGCTCTGGCCAAGTCGCGGCGGGGCTCAAGCGATAGTTGACGTTGAAACAGACCCAGCCGTTTGCAGCGAGATGCCCGATCAGAGGCCAGCCTTGCTCGCGCTTGTCGCCGATGATCCAGGCGCCGCCGTGGATCTGCATGATCGCCGGCCGATTGCCCCCCGGTTGCTCGGACATCGCGACGTCGAGTCGGAGCGTCTTGCCGGCGATTTTTCGGTAGACGACGTTGCGAATGACTTGGACACCGCGTCGCCGAAACCGAAATGGCATCAGTAGCTGTGACAGTGGCATGCGTGCGGCATCGGTGGGTTCGTCGAGGCCGCCGAGCGCCTCTTCGAACTTATCGCGCGCCTTTCGCCCATCGTGGAAGAGCACCATCAAACCGAGCCAGGAGGCGACCGTAATCCCCAGGCCGGCGATTCCCGGCCAGCTCGACAGGGCGCCGAGCTCTACGAAGAGCACCGTGACGAGTGCCTGCCAAACGATGTGGTGCAGAGCCAGCTCAGCCGTGAGCCATGAGCCGAAAAAGCTCGGTACGAAAAGGGCGGGCACTCGCCGCACCGGTACGAAGGCGTTCAGAGTGAAGACTGCACCGATCAGACTCACTCCAAAAAAAGACCAGGCGACCGTGCGTTCGGCAATCCACATAGACCCTGGCCTTCTAGCACGTTCCGCGATAAGCCGGTCGCCGATGGGCAAGGAAGACCTCTCGTACTCCAGGATCACCCACCTGCCCGATAGGCTGATTCAACGCCTTCAGCGGCCGCTGACGGCATTCATGCGCATCGAATCGGCGAGCGGGGTGGTTCTGTTGGTGTGCACCGCGATCGCCTTGATCGCCGCCAACTCTCCGTACGCAGCCGCCTACGAGGCCTTTTGGCATCACGAGCTTCGGATCGCCGTCGGTGAGATCGAGCTCGCGTACCCTCTCCACTACTGGATCAACGACGCCCTGATGGTCGTCTTCTTTTTCGTGATCGGCCTCGAGATCAAACGGGAGCTGGTCATCGGAGAGCTGAGCGACCGAAAGAAGGTTGCGCTCCCGGTTGCGGCGGCCCTTGGCGGCGTGATAGCGCCCATCGCCATCTATCTGTCGTTTCAATACGGCAAGACCGGCCAAAGCGGGTGGGCAGTGCCGATGGCGACGGACATCGCCTTCGTCGTCGGTTGCTTGTCGCTGCTCGGCAAACGGGTACCCCATGGGCTGGCCGTGCTGATGCTTTCTCTGGCGATCGTGGATGACTTGATGGCCGTTCTCGTCATTGCGGTCTTCTATACGGACTCGATTGGCGCAATCTGGCTGACAGGCGCTCTGCTCGGCCTCGTGTCGATCGGTGCGGTGAATCGGCTTGGCGTTCGATCGGTCGCCATCTATTTCATCATCGGTGTTGGGGTGTGGGTCTGCACGCTCAAGTCCGGTGTGCACCCGACCATCGCGGGTGTGATTCTGGGTCTCATGACCCCCGTGCACCCATGGCTCGGCGGGGAAAGCTTTCTGGGGTTTTTGAGCCATACCAACGATACCCTCCGCAAAGAAGAGACGACCGTCGGTGATGCGCGGGACCTCGTCGCCGATCTTTCGTTTGCATCGCGGGAAGCGGTGTCGCCCTTGTTCCGACTCGAGACGGCTCTCCACCCGTGGGTGGCATTCGGCATCATGCCCCTGTTTGCGCTGTCCAACGCCGGGGTGTCGATGAACTTGAAAGGAATGGCTGAGCCAGTCGCCGTTGCGGTCGCGGCCGCTCTGTTCTTCGGGAAACCCGCCGGTATTTTCGGCGCATCTTGGCTGACGGTGAAGCTCGGCTGGGCATCCCGGCCCGAGGGTGTCACTTGGCCGCTTCTTGGAGGCGCTGCGTTCCTCGGGGGGATCGGGTTCACGATGGCCCTCTTCATCGCGTCGCTTGGTTTGTCCGGGGGATTGCTGGTGTCGGCCAAGATCGGAATCATGGTTGGCTCGTTCACGAGCGCTGTCGTCGGGATGTCGCTGTTGTCTTCCAGTAGGATGAGCTGATGCGCGTCCTGACGTTCGTTGCGGTTCTGGCGCTGGCGACCATCACCCGAGCTGAGCCGGCGGCCGTTTTCTATTCCTACACCTCCGACTCGGGCCGGACCGTGTACGTGAACCGGTTCTCCATGGTGCCCCCGGAAAAACGCTCCGCCGCGCGGTCGGTCGACTTGTCCCAAGTCAGTCTAAACGAAGACCTCGCCGAAGAGCTTTCCGAAGCAGTCGAGGCGGAGCTTCGGTACTTGAAGGAGTCCGATCCCTGCGTCGAAGCACGCAAGGAAGAGAGCGCCGGCGCATGGCGCCATGTTTGGCGGCGCCACGGACCGTGGCTGCTGTCCAGCGTAGCGGCGATGATTTTGGTCTTCATGTCGCCCTGGATGATTCAGCGGACACCGCCGGGGGTATGGTCCCGATTCTTGATGGTCGCGCTGCCAGCCTTGGCGACGACTGCGCTGGTTGCCATTTCGGCGACGCGAGCCAGCAACTCACTCGGCGCACTCGAAGAGCTCAATAAGCTTTGTGATGCGAACGAGACGGAAGCATCTCCGAAAAAACAGATCCTGAGGCTCAACGAGATGCACGGCTACATCGACCAGTTGTACAAAAAGCAGTACGAACGAATCGAAAGCGCTACCGAAGGCCAATGATCGACCGTTCCGACCCCAACGACCCCCGAAAATGCCCACTGTGCGGCATGTCCAACGAATGCGCCGTCGCAGAGGGGCAGGATGCGGATTCGTGTTGGTGCATGACGGCGACGATGAGCGCGGTTGCGCTCGCGGCGATTCCTCGTGAAGCGCAGGGGAAGGTCTGCATCTGTGCGAAGTGCGCCAGCGGGTCGCCGTCCAACGACTGACGCGACTTCAACCGACCACGGTCGCCGGACCGCACGGCTTGCACTGGCTCGCGAGCTCGTCGTGCTCCACTTGGATGGTCGCATGGTGGATATCGAACTGGTCGGCCAGCGCTCGATTGGCCGCATCGATGACACGCTGGTGGTCCGCGTCCTTGGCGATGACGAGATGGGTCGTCGCGATGTTCTTGCCACTGGTCAAAGCCCAGACGTGCAGATCATGGGCGTCGAGAACCCCGGGCAGTCCCCGGAGAGTCGCTGTGACTGCGTCGATGGAGATGCCCTTGGGCACGCCCTGCATGAGCACGTCTAGGGTTTCCCGCACCAGCCCCCAAGACGAGTACAGCACGAGCGCAGCGATCACGAACGATGCGACGGGGTCGGCCCATCGCCAACCCAGAAAATAAATTGCTGCGCCCGCCGAGATCGCGCCGAGGCTGCCGAGGGTATCGGCCATCACGTGCAGCCATGCTCCGCGGACGTTCAAATTGCTCTCGCGTCCGCCGCCCAGAATCCACAAGTTTGCCAAATTGATGGCCAGGCCGCCGCCAGCGACCACGAGCAACAAGGCGCCTCGCACTTCGGGCGGCTCGGACAGTCGGTCCCAGGCCTCTCGTCCGATCAAAACGGCGAGCGCAAGGAGTGCGGCGCCGTTGACGAGCGCTGCAAGGATCTCGGCACGGTGAAATCCATAGGTGCGCTGCGCGGTTGCGGGACGCTGGGCAAGGATGACCGCGACCAGGGAGAGCGCCAGGGCGGCCGCGTCCGAGAACATGTGTCCGGCGTCCGCGAGCAGGGCCAGGGAGTTGGCGGCGATTCCGCCGATCACCTCGGCAACCATGTACGCAGCGGTCAGCGCCAGTGCCATGGCCAGCCTCCGCCGGTTTCCGGCGACTTGGTCGTCCGCCGAATGGTGGTGGTGATGCGAGTGCGCCACTTCGGAGGGCTGCTTACCATACCGTGGCGTCTGAAGCGATTCCACGCCGTTTGTCTGTGGTGGTTTGTCGTCGGCTGTAGTAGGAAATCCTGTTCGGGGTACTGCCAATTGCCCCCAGGACCCTAAGAATACGCAGATGAGTGAAAAAAAAGTGTTCGACTACGAAGGTAGCAAAGCAGATGTC
>JBAVOF010000323.1:0-1612 GCA_049691835.1 Polyangiales bacterium | reverse complement strand
CAAGACTTCGAGATCGTGAGCATGCTCTGAGGTAGCTGGATCCAGGGCCTCAGACACCCGGACGATGACCGTTTTCCAAGCCTCTGGACCGCCCTGAGGAATGTGGATATCGCTTAACCAGCCATGCAAACCCACTTTGCGCCAGTACTCGGGATCTGCCATGCCGCGAGTACCGGCGTGAGTATGAGCGTCCTTACGATAACCCACACGGAACAACACCAGTTTGTTAACACGTAATGGATAATGGACTGTTGTCCAAAGAGCCACCGCACCACCCATGGAAGAACCTACCAGATGAGCCTGGTGAATGTTTAACTTATCCATGAGTTCAATCACTTCGCGGCCGATATCGCCAATGGTAAGTTTCTCCGCAATCATGGGTGTATTGCCATGCCCCAATTGATCCGGAATGATCACACGAAAATGGCGAGCCAGCGCCGTAATCTGAGGACTCCATTCCTTGCCGCTCATACCGCCGCTATGCAAGAGAATGACCGTGTCGCCCGTACCGGTTTCGGTGTAGTGCAGAATGCTCATGGGAATTGACTACCATTGTCATTGCAGGTTTTAGTAATTATAGTCTCTTTACTTTGCATCCTGTTACACGTTGCGTTCTGAGTAGGCTTCACTAAAACTATCAACGGTTTTTTAAGTAGAAAAAAACAGCTTATGGCAATGCGCTCTAATCATTTTTTAGGACTCGGTCCGCATGGTTTTCATCGGGTGTACTATACCGAGTGGGGAAACCCCACCAACGACCGTGTATTAGTCTGTATCCATGGTTTGACCCGTACAGGTCGGGATTTTGATTTTCTGGCAGCAGCGTTGGCAGCCGATTATCGCGTTATCTGCCCGGATGTGGTGGGTCGTGGTCAGAGTGAGTGGCTAACCCACAAAGCCGATTACGGCTATCCCCTTTATATGAATGATATAACGGCCCTACTGGCTCGCAGCGGCGTGGAACAGGTGGATTGGCTAGGCACTTCCATGGGGGGATTGATTGGCATGTTTCTGGCTGCGCAACCGGGCAATCCCATCCGTAAGTTGATTATGAACGACGTTGGACCCTTTATTTGCAAAGCCGGGTTGGAGCGGATCGCCGAGTATGTAGGAAAACCTGTACAGTTTACTCATCTTACGGAGATGGAGCGCTATTTGCGGGTCATTGCCGCTCCATTCGGGCCACTGACCGATGCGCAATGGCTCCACTTAACCCTGCACAGTGCCCGCCAGCTGCCCTCGGGCGAATACACCTTTGCCTATGATCCCGGGATCGCCGAACCTTTCAAAAACACCTCCCAGGACATCGACTTATGGCCGGTATGGGACGCTGTACGTTGTCCGGTGTTAGTCATGCGGGGCGCAGAATCCGACGTTCTTGCCCGTGCGGATGCCGAAGCCATGCAGGCGCGTGGTCCTAGGGCGGAATTGGTCGAGTTTGCCGGTATCGGTCATGCGCCGGCACTAATGACCGCTGAGCAAATTGCGGTGGTGCGGGATTGGTTATTGGATCATGACAGGGAAACAAAGGAGGCGGCGAATGCGCCTGCTCAATAGCCATAGTCAAGAGTTTTAATCGTTTTAACCTCACCGTCTTGAATACGTAGCCGGC
>JBAVOF010000322.1:0-2355 GCA_049691835.1 Polyangiales bacterium | reverse complement strand
AGCCCCCAGTACCGGTCCAGCGATACTCGATGGGGTCGCCCTCCAAGTCTTCCGCATGCGCCAGGACGTCGATCTTGTTGCCCAAGGAGGTCTGCAGCGGCGACACGACGACGAGGGGAAGGTCGGCACAGAAATTGAACTTTCCATTCACGCGGACTCCACCGTTCTGTTGACCGCGCTTGCAGTTGAGCATGACCGCCACCTCGGTCGTCACCCCCACTGCGATGTTGAACGGGGCCGAACCGGAGCACTCGGTCTGGCCGTCGGTGGACGTCGCGGTCATCATGATGGCGTAGTTCTGTCCCTCGGGGATGCCATAAATCGCAACCGACGCCGTGGAACCCGGGCTGCTGGTATTGATCGAGCCGCTGATGGGCGCGATGCCGTTCCCAGACACTACATAGCTCACCTCGTCGATCTGGGTGCCGTCGCTCATCTCGAGATTGACCGTGAGGTCACCCGAGCTGCTCGTGTCGGCCATGCATCCTACGAAGGCGAGGACGCCAAGAAGCCAGCCAACCAGCCGGCGCGTCTGGATCGATGAGGTCATCCGGGGGTCTCCTGAACGGGGGGCGCTGACGATATCACAAGTCGCAAAACGGCAATCGAGGTTTTCGTAGAGGACCTGAAGCGATTGTGATCCGCCTCACAGACGGGCACCTTCACTTACACATCCATCAGCGGTGACGCGGGCCCTAGCCCGGTGTCACCGCTGCTGCGCCTTCCCGGTCATTGGGACGAATCGAACCGGAACCACCGACTCCTCGCGAAACCCATCCCTGGTTCGGGTCACGAGCAACAGGCTCTGGTAAAGCTCTCCCACCGGGATGACCAGGCGCCCTCCAGGCGCGAGCTGTTGTTTCAAGGGCTCCGGAATCGTCGGTGGCGCCGCGGTGACGATGATGGCGTCGAACGGGGCGCGCTCGGGCCAGCCCGCGTACCCGTCTCCATGCCGAATTTGTACGCGCGGGCCGTAGCCGAGGTCGGACAGTGTGGCCCTGGCACGCAACGCGAGGGACTCGATGATCTCGATCGAGAGTACCTCGACGCCCATCTCCGCGAGCACGGCTGCCTGATAGCCGCAACCGGTCCCGACCTCGAGCACCCGGTCGCCGGGTCCCAGGTTCGCGAGCTCGCTCATCAGCGCCACGATGTAGGGCTGGCTGATCGTCTGTCCCTCGCCGATCGGCAGCGGCCGGTCGTCGTACGCATGCGCCCGCTGCGGCTCAGGCACGAAGCGATGACGGGGCACCCGGCGCATCGCATCGAGCACGCGAGCGTCACGCACCCCGCGCGCCTCGATCTGCTCGCTCACCATCTGGAGCCGCTCTTGTTCCCAGTGGGCCGCCCCGGCTGGCACCGCACGGCCGGGCCCCGACTTCTGACTACACGCGCCGATCAAGAGCAGCGCGACCCACGCGGCTCGAACCATCGACCTCAAAGTACCATAGAAACGCGGATAGTGCGGCGACGGTTGCCGCTGTGAAGGTCGCGGCTATCCTTCGGCGCCAATGAGCCTGGTTGTCCAAAAGTACGGCGGGACGAGCGTCGGTTCGCTCGACCGGATTCGGAAGGTCGCCGAGCGCGTCGCGGAGACGTATCGCGAGGGCCATCAGGTCATCGTGGTGGTGAGCGCCATGGCGGGGGAGACCGACCGACTTCTGGGCATGGGTTGGGAGCTCTCTCAAGGACCGGCAGAACGGGAGATGGACGTCCTCGTTTCGAGTGGAGAGCAGGTCAGCGCCGCGTTGCTCGCGATCCAGCTCAACGAGATCGGTGTGCCGGCTCGATCCTTGCTCGGACACCAGGCGCGCATCGTGACGGACAACGTGCATCGGAAGGCACGCATTCGCAGCATCGATGGAACGGGGCTCCGCTCCACGCTGGAAGCCGGAAACGTGCTCGTCGTTGCAGGCTTCCAAGGCACCGACGCGTACGGCAACATCACCACCCTGGGCCGCGGCGGTTCCGACACCTCGGCGGTCGCGATTGCAGCGGCGGTCAAGGCGGACGTGTGTGAGATCTGCACCGACGTCGACGGGGTCTACACGACAGACCCAAGCATCTGCCCCAACGCGCGGAAGATCAAATGCATCAGTTACGAGGAGATGCTCGAGCTATCCTCGCTGGGAGCCAAGGTCCTGCAGATACGTTCGGTGGAGCTTGCAATGAAGCACCGGATGCCGCTGCATGTGCGCTCGAGTTTCTCGAAAGCGGAGGGAACCATCGTGACCGACGAAGAACACCTGCTCGAAAAAGTCGTCGTTGCCGGAATAGCGGCCGACAAGAAGACCGTAAAGCTGACCGTGAGTGCCTTGCCGGACAATCCCGGTGTGGTCGCCAGCGTGTTCGAAC
>JBAVOF010000321.1:0-6653 GCA_049691835.1 Polyangiales bacterium | reverse complement strand
GAGCCCGAGGGAGCCCAACACGTTTGCCGTGAACGTCGTCCATGGGAAGTCCTGGCCGAACGCGATCGGACCGAGCACCAGGGATACCCAGTATCGACAACAGGATCCGATTGCCCCTCCAACTGCGACCCACAGGAACGCCACGCGCGGAGCCTAGTCGACAAGTTTGCGCCGGCGCAATACCTGCGCTGCGCCACGACCCGATCTTCACGAGAACGCCGGGTTCGCGTTGACCTAGTGCGAATCGGTGCCTAGCGTTGCGATCGGCAAGCGAGGAGCTGCTCATGAAGCTGAGAGACGCGAAACGCGGTTGTGCATTGGGGTCCCTGCTGGTGTGGACGGTGACATCGTTCGGCTGTGGGGACGATGGCTGTACTGACACCAGGACACAGATCGAATCGTTCGAGTACGCGGTGCCCATGGACTCCGCGAGCCCGTGGCCCAAGTTCCGGCGAACGGCGATGCAGACCGGTCGGAGCCCGGTCCTGCCGATCGACACCGGCGCTGACATCTGGGTGTTTCCAACCGGGAAAGGGATCTTCTCGACTGCCGTGATCGATGGCGACAACAACGTCTACCTCGGCTCGGGCGATCGGGTCTTCTACAAGCTCGACAAGAAAGGCGAGGAAGTTTGGTCGATGCTCACCGGCGAAGTCATCGATTCCTCCGCGTTGCTCGACGACAACGGTGTCTTGTACTTCGGGTCAGGCGACGGGTTCCTTTATGCGGTCGATCGCGAGAACGGTTCTGAGATCTGGACCTTCGAGGGCGATCCGCCTTCCGTGAACGGCGCCCTCATCAACTGGTTCGAAGGCAACGTGGCAATGGGCCTAGACGGAACGCTTTACGTGCCAAACGACAATCGCTGCACCTACGCGATCGACCGGACCAATGGCACCCCGATCTGGTGTTTCGTCACGCTAGACCAAACCTGGTCGCTTCCCGCGCTCAATCCGGAGACCAACCGGCTCTTCATGGGGAGCAACTACCCCCTCCTCGAGAACGCGTATGGGATCGGGGCCGACGACGGCCGCCAGATCTGGAAATTTGCGGCCCTCGGGACCGTCGCGGCCAGCCCCATGTTGACTGCGACCGATGCCGACGGCTTGGTTGCCGTTGGCGGATTCGACGGCCTCCTCCATGCGCTGCGACAAGACGACGGCACCGCGCTCTGGAGCTTCGGCGCCCGGGACCACATCTATGCCAGCCCGGCCCAGGCAGCCGACGGCACGATCATCCAACCCTCGGCCGATGGGACGATCTACGCCGTGGATCCGATCGATGGCTCACTCGTCTGGGCGTACGACACTCGTGAGCCAATTCGTTCCTCACCCGCGATCGACGGCGATGGCAACATCTACGTAGGCTCCGGCGAAGGTCAGATGTTCGTATTGAACCCGGACGGCTCGCTCCGCTGGTCGATCCAACTCATCGACGACGAGCGAGACGACCTGAACTCGTCGCCAGCGCTCGGCAAGGAGTTCGTCGTTCTCTCGGGAGAAAGCGGCGAGGTGTTCGGAGTCCCCTACGACTACTGTCTTCGTCCAGGTCTGAGCGACCCTCGCTGCACCGTTGGGCCTGGCGAGCCCCTTCCGGACGACGGTGTATTCATCGTCTTCACCACCAGCTTCGGTGGATTGGAGATCGAGCCTCCGACTACGATTACCGCCAATCAGGCGCTCACCTTCACCTTGTTCGTCCGCGAAGCGGGCAACACGAAGCTCGCCGCTATCGAGTCGGACAGCATCGTCGTGACCACCGATAGCGGAACCGAGATCGATGCCGACGTGGCCGGAGACCGTCGCTACATCACCGTGATCCCGAAAACACCTTGGGTCGGGGACGCGGGCGGGACGGTCCAAGTGCGGGTCACGGGCAGCTATCTCGACGAGCTCGAGGAGCGCAACGGCTTGAGATTCGAGTTCCGGCCCCGAGTCGGTGGCACCTTCGATCAGACCTTCACGTTTGCCGTGCCGGCTAGGTCCGAAACCACGTTTCCATTTCCCGTGGCTTCGGCTCCGGGCGACCCAACGGGAATCGTCGAGCTCTACCGTATCTCCGCCCCGCTGCCGACGATCCTCCCGAGCTACAACCAGATCGGCTTCGATTCGATTCACTACGTGATCGGACTGGTCGAACGCACTGGAAACGACGTCATCGCCTGGGGCGTCGGGGGCACCCTCGACGAGCAATCACGGACCGTCGTGAACCCGGGCTCGCTGGTTCGCTTCCCCCTGATTTTTCGCTGGGACGACGGCTTGTTGACGATGATCAACGAGGAGGGCTTCACCATCGAATTCAACGGTTTCCCGCTACCCTTCCAGTTCTTTCGCGTGGCGACCACGCTCGACGCGGAAGGAAAGGCGATCCACAGGCCCTGGCTCAACGCGAAGACGATCTGTGGCGAAATCGACTTCTACGGCGTGTTCCTCGAATTGCTCGGGTTCTGCAATGTCGAAACCGGCTTGCTCGATGCCGTTGGCGGAGCCGAGTTCCGCCCCTATGGCGATGGCAGCCAGTCGGCGCCGGCGGGTCTGGGAGCTGTCGCGCTCGCACGCGACGGTGACATGATTTCCGCCACGTTGACCGGCACGAGCCTGCAGAGCGAGCAGCACAACTTCGGCATCCTCCTGCTCGACGCGGGGACCGGGATCCCGGTTGGACTCAACTACACCGAGCGGACCGCGCACGCGCCAGAGACCGGCATCGTCCAAACGGTGACGGTCGACCTCAGCGGTGTCCCAGACGTTCCCGACAGCCTGCGCGCATACCTCATGGTCGACGCCTACCCAGCGGCAGTCGCCACCCTGGACTAACGCGAGCGTGCTAGAGTCCGCGCCGTGATCAGCGAGGACTTCGCCTTCTTCGGCTTCGACGACCGGTCCTGGGATCGACTCGTCTGCCTCTTCTTGGGAGACGACGGTGCCCAGAAACCTCGCGGGGTGCTGGTCGTGATCGTGAATGCGGAACGAATGCCCATCGCGAGCTTTCACACGGCGGCCGGATCATTGGACCCCGCAACCCTTCCTTCTTTGTCCGACCTCGAAGGCGTCTGCGCTGCGACCGCCGCCGGCGCGTGCATCGTCATCCGCGATCGAGCGATGGCCGACATCGAGAGCTACCTCGCCGCGCCGCTCGACCCCGACCAGGATTTCGCAACGCGCGTCATGCGCTTCGCCCACGTGTTGCGAGAGCTCGGAAACGGCAACTGGCTCCGGATTTGGCCGAACCCTCTGCCTGACCTCCTGCTGGCCGCAGCGCCGGCCGCCAGGCCGCTTGTCGACTTCCTGCTACCGGATGGACACAGCGTCGTGCTCGGGGTCTTCGAAGCCGGGGAGCTCTGGACCGGTGCAGTGCTTCGCCGCCGTGCCGGGACCTTCGATGTACTGGCGGGCCCCGTTGCGATGGCACAATGGGCGGGCCCGCTCGGGGGCGCCTGGCGTCGCGATCAACGGGTGCTCAGCCGCGCGATCGAACGCGAGCTCGGTCCCAACCACATCGGTCTCTTCATGGAGCGCACGACCGCCCAAGCCCTCTTGATCGGTAAGCACGCCGGCGACTGGGCAATGGCGTACGCCAGTCGCGCCCTGATCGTTGATCCGCTTCCGGCATTTGCCGCGGCGGGCTTGGGCATTGACGTGGTAACCGGCGCCGCCCAGTACGCCATGGAGGTGCTCGAGCAGATCGAGCCCGAGGAGCTCGTCACGATTGCGCAGGGGTTCTGGCGCGGCCTCACCGACGGCAAGGGCCTCCAAGGCTTGCTCGGTCTCTCACCCGCGCGAACGCTTTCGCGGGCATGGGAGACGGCGTTCGGCGAGCAACCACCCACCGCGGAGGCCAGCCAGCCAACGGAGGCCGTCCCGGAAGACCCGCCCGGCCCCTCCGCCCGGCGGGCCAATCTGGAGCCGCTCGAGTGAGCGGCGCGCCGCGATCGCCGCTTCTTTGACAAAATTGGCGACAATCTGTACCTTTATCCCACCTGCTCAACATTGCAGGGGACATCTGTGCAGGATTCAGGTATATCAGCAAGGGCGGTGAGAAAATGCGAGCGGGGGAAACCATGCATAAGCTAACGGCGCGCCAAAAGGCGGTGCTTGAGTATATTTCGGATTCGGTGGACGCACGAGGATATCCGCCTACCCTTCGCGAGATCGGCAATCATTTAGGGATTCGCAGCACGAACGGGGTCAATGACCATCTGCGCGCCCTGGAACGCAAGGGCTATTTGACCCGCGAGGACATGAAGTCGCGGACCCTGCGCCTGATGAAGACGCCGGACGGCAAGCCGAGCAGCCGGCCGCCCGCCGCGAGCGAGGACTTGATCGAGATTCCCATCATCGGCCGCGTCGCCGCAGGTACACTCTCTGAAGCCATCGAGCACCCCGACGACGTCGTGCACATCGACCGGATGCTCATCGGGGGTCAGCGCGAAGTGTTCGGCCTTCGCGTGAGCGGCGACTCCATGATCGACGCAGGCATCTTCGACGGGGACTTCGTGTTCGTCCGCAAGCAACTCACCGCCAACCGAGGCGAGATCATCATCGCTCTGGTCGGAGACGAAGCCACCTGCAAGTACTACTTCCCCGAGCGCGAGCACGTTCGGCTCGAGCCGGCTAACAAAGAAATGGCCCCAATCCTCATTCCCAAGAACGACTGGCGGAGCACTCAGGTGCTCGGAGTGGTCGTCGGTGTTTACCGCCGGCTCCACTGAGTCGTCCGCCACCACGGGGCCCGTCCCGTTTGTCTTTCACGCGTTGAGCCCCTCGAAAACGACTTTTTCGAGGGGTTTTTTCTTGTAAGGTTCCGTGATGAACTCGACCGAGCGGGTATTGATGGGCCCAGGGCCGTCGGAAGTTCCGGCGCGGGTCCTTCAGGCGCTCGGGCGGCCCACCATCGGGCACCTCGATCCGGTCTTTCTCGAAGTGCTGGATCAGACGCAGGCGATGCTGCGCAAGGTGTTCGGCACGAAGAACGCGTTGACGCTACCGATGTCGGCGACCGGCTCGGCAGGTATGGAGACCTGCTTCGTGAACCTATTGGAGCATGGCGACCGGGCGTTGATTTGCAGGCATGGCGTCTTTGGTGGGCGGATGGCGGAAGTCGCGCGACGCTGTGGCGCCGAGGTGACGGTCGTCGACGCACCCTGGGGCAGCGCGATCGATCCAGACGATCTGGCGAGGGCCGCGAGGGCGAAGGCTTTCAAGGTGCTGGCAATCGTGCACGCCGAAACCTCAACCGGCGTCCTGCAGGACCTCTCCGCGTTTCGTGCCATCGCGGATTCCTGTGGCGCGCTTCTTGTCGTCGACGCGGTCACGTCGCTCGGCGGAGTCGCTGTCGACGTCGATCGCATGGGCATCGACGCGGTGTACTCCGGCACGCAAAAATGCCTTTCCTGCCCACCCGGCCTCTCGCCGGTTTCGTTTTCCGAACGCGCCCGTGAGGTGCTGTCGACGCGCAAGACGCCGGTTCAGAGTTGGTACTTCGATCTGAATCTGATTGGGCAGTACTTTGGGGGTCAACGCGTCTACCACCACACCGCGCCGGTCAACATGATCTTCGCGCTGCACGAAGCGCTCTGCCTGGTCCTCGAGGAAGGCCTCGCGGCGCGCTACGCCCGTCATCGCGAGCAAGCCGATGCCCTTCACCGTGGGCTCCAAGCTCTAGGTCTCGAGCTTCCCGTCGAACCGTCGCTACGCCTCCCTCCCCTCACACTCGTCCGCATCCCCGACGGCGTCGACGACGCCGCGGTCCGCGCCAAGCTCCTCACCGATCACGGCCTCGAAATCGGCGGCGGCCTCGGCGAGCTCAAGGGCAAGGCCTGGCGCATCGGCTTGATGGGTGCTTCCGCGACACCGCGCCACGTCGAGCTTTGCCTGAGTGCAATCGAGGAAGCGCTTCGCAGCGCGCCTTGATGCGATCTCGGCATCGGCCCTAAAAAGGAGTGTTGCAGGCGGTCCCTCCACCTCAAACCAGGGGACCCGGTTCAGACGAACGCCACTGCGACGTTTGTCGTCACGGAGGCGAACCGCCTCGACGCTACTGTACCGTCCGGGACTACGGTCAGCATGCGGGCGACGGCTGACGAAGGCTCGCTGTTCGTGCGCTGGGACGGCGATCGTCGCGCTCGTCGCGAGTCGTTCGACGCCTTGACCCTTGAAACGCCGTCCCTAGCGGCACGTACGGCCCGTCACGGATGCAGCTCCCGATCGCCCGCACGCGCCGCCCTGGAGGCAGTTGCACCGCGTGACGGAGCGAGCTGGATGCTTTGAGCGCGCGGTGTGCAGATGGATGCAAGGGTATGCACGAGCTCTCGAACCACGTTCTTCTTGCGAGACGCGCCGAGCTCCCGCGCGACATCGCCCAGTGAGAGCATCCCCACCAATTGCCCCGCTTCGTCGAGCACCGGAAGCCGTCTGATCTGCTTGTCTCCCATCAGGTGCTCGGCGTCCTCGACAGAGTCCTCAGGCCTGCAGGTAAAGACCTCTTTCGCCATGGCTACCTGGACGGAGATGGCGTGGAGCGGTCTTCCTTGCGTGTACGCCGCCATACAGATGTCCCGGTCGGTCACGATGCCGATAACGCGATCGTCGCTCCCCATCACCGGAAGGGCACCAAAGTCGTGCTCCCACATCAGCTGCGCAGCGGTGCTCAGC
>JBAVOF010000320.1:0-3069 GCA_049691835.1 Polyangiales bacterium | reverse complement strand
CGATTCGGCCTCGGTTCTCCAGCTGGATCGCTTCGGCGAAAATCATTTCGTCGATGATGTCCAGGAGTCGAATCAAGACGTCGGGCATCTCGGCCGCGCGTACGCGGCGCAGTGCATCGACCAGGAGCCAGTCGCCGGCGAAGATGGAAGCCGCGTTTCCGTAAAGGGTCCGCGCTGCAGGAACGCCACGTCGTTGATCGCCATGATCGACGACGTCATCGTGAAGCAACGTGGCACAATGCACCAACTCGACGGCAACTCCGAAATCACGGGTTCTCTCATCGAGTCCCTGGCCCATCCGCGATGCCAGAACCACGCACATGGGACGGAGCCTCTTTCCGGCGATCTCCAGCAGGTGGTGAGCGCTCTTATGGACCACGCTTTGCCCGACTGGGAGCCCTTGGATGCCCTCCTCGAGCGCTGCCATATCCCATTTCACCAGGTCGGCGAGATCGGCCAGATGGGCGGAAAGGTCGCCAAGCCCTTGCGAATCGCACACGGCTTGCAGGCTCGACAGCACGTCGGCTGACGAATCCGATCGGAGCGCTGCTATCAACGACATCGCAGGCCCCTGCTGAGTCTCCGCTGGTGCATCAGTCTTCTTCTTCCGCGGACCGCAAATCGGCCGGGTTGAGCATTCGGCCCGCGATGAGCAGCCGAACGAGGCGTTCGCCGACCTTTGATAGCGCACTCAGGCGCGAAAGTCGTTTGCGCATGTGCTCGACGCGCCGCCGGTCATCGGGTCCCAGCTGATTCTGAGCCTGATCGAGCTGACGCTGCGCGTCCGCGAACGCGTCTATCGCTTCGCGTATCAAATTCAGCTCGCGCCGCTCGTAGACCCTGCGAAGCAGCTTCCAAACGCTGCTTTCGGCTTGATAGAAGTCCTTTCGCTCGCCGGGGAGCCAGGTCTTGCGGACCGCCCCCCAGCGAACGAGCTCGCTGAGGGACAAACCGACTGCGCTGCTGCTCAATTGAAGCGTTTCCGAGAGCTCGGCCGTGGTCATCGGCTCGGGGGAGAGGTAGAGAACGGTCCAAAGCCGCCCCATGTGGCGACGAAAGCCCCAGAACTCCATCAGCCGGCCCATGGCGTCGGCCGTTCGAAGCTCCGCTGCACGCCACAATGGCTGTGAATCGTTGAGCTCTTCCTGTTTCGCGGCGGCGGTGGACATTCCGGCTGCTCAGTTCCTTCAAATTTTCTTGAACACACCTAGGACTGGGACCGGGTCCCGTCAAGTCAACAGACCCCCTGGCCGAGCCGGCGCATCCCAGTGCTAGACTCCGCAGCCCCAATGAGCAGAAAACTGAACAAGTACAGCAGCCGAATCACTCAACCTCCGTCCCAGGGCGCATCACAAGCGATGTTGCACGCGACCGGTCTCACCCGGGCCGACATGGACAAGGCTGAAGTCGGCATTTCCGCGGTCTGGTACGAGGGCAACAGTTGCAACATGCATCTGAACGATTTGGCGGCCGTCGTGAAGCGCGGGGTCGTCGACGCCGGGCTGGTGGGCATGCGATTCAACACCATCGGGGTATCCGACGGAATATCGATGGGCACCGACGGGATGAGCTACTCGCTTCAGTCGCGCGATCTGATCGCAGACTCGATCGAAACCGTCATGGCCGCACAGTGGTATGATGCCAACATCTCGATCCCGGGCTGCGACAAGAACATGCCCGGATGCATGATCGCGATCGGGCGGCTGAATCGTCCCGCCTTGATGATCTACGGTGGAACGATTCGGGCTGGAAGGAGTCGGAGCGGTGAGAAGCTGGACGTCGTCTCCGCATTCCAGTCGTACGGCCAGCTCCTCGCGAAATCGATCGACGAGAGCAAGCGCCTCGACATCATCGAGCACGCCTGTCCGGGCGCGGGCGCATGTGGCGGAATGTACACCGCGAACACGATGGCCTCCGCAATCGAAGCGATGGGGATGTCCCTGCCGTACAGCTCGTCCACGCCGGCCGAAGATCCTGCCAAAGAGAACGAATGCCTCCGGGCTGGCCAGGCGATCAAGCTGCTCTTAGAGCAGGATATCAAGCCGCGCGACATCATGACACGCGAAGCCTTCGAAAACGCGGTGGTCACCGTGATGGCCCTAGGAGGTTCGACCAACGCCGTCCTACACCTGGTCGCCATGGCACGCGCGGTCGACGTTCCATTGACGATCGACGACTTTCAAACGATCAGCGATCGTGTGCCATTTCTCGCAGACCTCAAGCCCAGCGGGCAGTACGTGATGGAAGATCTGCACGACGTGGGTGGTACCCCGGCCGTGCTTCGGGTTCTCCTGGCACATGGCGCGCTTCACGGAGATTGCCTCACGGTGACGGGCAAGACGCTCGCGGAAAACCTCGCCGACCTCCCCGACCTCACCGCGGGACAGAACGTCGTCCGCCCTTGGGACGCGCCGATCAAGAAAACCGGTCACCTGACGATTCTGCGCGGTAGCCTCGCACCCGAGGGCTCTGTGGCGAAGATCACGGGCAAGGAAGGCTTCCACTTCAAGGGCCCAGCCAAGGTATTCGACTGTGAAGAGGACATGCTAGCGGCGATGGAGCGAGGCGAAATACGCAAGGGCCACGTCGTCGTCATTCGATACGAAGGACCGAAGGGCGGACCCGGCATGCCCGAAATGCTCTCACCGACCTCGGTGATCATGGGGGCAGGGCTCGGCAACGACGTTGCGCTGATCACCGATGGGCGATTCTCGGGCGGCTCGCACGGTTTCATCATCGGGCACATCACGCCAGAAGCTCAAGAGGGCGGTCCCATCGCCCTGGTGCGCGATGGGGACATCATCGCCATCGACGCGGAGCGCAGAAGCATCGATCTCGAGCTGGACGAAGTCGCGCTCGCCAAGCGCCGCAGCCAGTGGAGGGCCCCCGAGCTCAAGGCCAGGCGCGGCACGCTTTACAAGTACATCAAAAATGTGAAATCCGCCTCGGAGGGCTGCGTAACCGACGAGTAGGGGCGCCGCTCAAGGCTTCGCCGAGACCGTTCAACGGAAGCAAGCTCCCGTTCGCCCGGTTTTCCCAGCAATTCCTTGGGCCGACCCTAGACTGGGC
>JBAVOF010000319.1:0-6268 GCA_049691835.1 Polyangiales bacterium | reverse complement strand
GCCTTGCTCAGCGCGCGTACGGCATGGTCTTGTCCGACGACACGCTCGCGCAATCCATCTTCCATCTGAAGGAGTCTCTGCGCCTCTCCTTCCATCATCTTGGCGGCGGGCACACCCGTCCAAAGGGATACCACCGCCGCGAGGTCTTCGGGACCCACGGTATCGTCCGAGCCATCCCCGTCCAGATCGAGATGAACCCGGGCAGCGCTTTCGTCGATCAGATCGATTGCGCTCTTCGGCAGCTGTTGCCCGGTCACGTAGCGGCGCGCAAAACGGACCGCGGCTTCAAGCGCAGCATCCGAGATGCTCACCCCATGCGCGGCCTCGAAACTAGGCCTCACGCCGCGCAGAATATCGAGAGCCTCGTTCGGCCTCGGGGGTTCGACTTGGATGGGTACGAACCGTCGCGACAAGGAGCTCGCTCCGTCCTGGATTTCCCGAAGCTCGTCAGGCGTGCAGCGCGCGAGTGCTTGAACGTCGCCCCGACTCAATGCATCGGCGACCATGTCGGCCGTGGCGCCCCCTGTCCGTAGGAACGAGGCTAGATTAGGAACGAACAGGATCACTTGCCCGCCCGCATCGCGAACCGCATCGAGAATCGCGCGCATGCGTTCCTCGAGCTGTCCTCGGAGATGCGTACCAGCGACAAGCGTGCCGGAGTCGATTTCGACGATCCTCTTGTTGGCCAGGATCTGTGGCACCTCGTTGCGCGCTATCCGGGAGGCCAGCGCGTGCACGAGTGCGGTGCGTCCAGTCCCGCTTTCTCCCACAAGCAACGGGTTGTTTTCTTCGCGCCGGGCCAGGACTTGCATCATTCGTCGCATCTCGGCTTCTCGGCCGACGAACGGGTCGAAGGCATTTCGAGCCGCCAAGCGCGTGAGGTCGCGTCCGTACTCCTCCAACACGCCGATTCCATCTCCTCTCGATACGTCGGACTCCTGGTGCTGGTTGAGGTCCAGCAGCGCTTGCCGCAGAAGCGCACTGCTCAAGCCAGTCGTTCGCAGAACCGAACGTAGTGCTCCGTCCGGCTCTTGTGCGCACGCCAAGATGAGGCTGTCGACCTGGACAGGCGTCGGACCGTGCCGCATCGCTTCGAGCTCGGCGCGCGAGAGCAGTTCGAGGAATCGGGAGGAAAGGTATGCGGGCGCGCCAGCCTTGCTCTCGTCGAGACGGCGCAGCGCCCACTCGGACTCGACGAGCACATCGCTGGGATCGATGCCCGCCGCCTCCAACGATGCCTGCGCGATTGATGCCTGATCGACGAGCTCATACCAAAGATGGATCGGCTCGACCTCCGCGTGTTTCCGCGCGTCTGCGAGTTGCTGGGCGGCGGCGACGTATCGACGCGCGTCTTCGCTGTAAGAGTCGAGGCGCAGGGTGATCGGTTTCAAGCCTTGCGGTCCGCCGCTCTCTTTGCTGCGACGAATCGAAGTCGCAAGTCGTAGAGAACTTCGTTGATCAGGCGCTCTTCCTCGCCGGTCAGGTTCCCGGTTGTCTTTTCTTCGAGTAAGGCGATGCAGTCGATCGACTGTTTGGCGTGGGCGAGGTTCACAGTCTCGTCGTCCTCGGCGCCTGGAAGCTCGCCCAAATGCATCAGAGCCGAAGTGCTCAGCGACAGGATGAAGGTGTTGAAGTCGATACTCGGGGTCGCCTTGTCTTCCTCGCTCATCGAATCTACTCCCGAGACGAACCGGCCTTTGAATCGCCGGGGTCGATCTCGACCCGGGCGTAAGTGCCTTCGCGGTCGGCGAGCTCGGCCAAGTGCTGTTCGTATTGTTCCTTCGAAATCAAGCCCTTGGTGATGTTGCGTTCCACGATCCGCTGGTCGACCAGTTTGTCTGCCAAAGTTGCCATGCAGGCGAGTGTAGATTCGCCCGACCCGCTGTCAACTCACACTAGTTTGACACCCCTGCGGCAACCTCCGATCCTCAGATCGTGCTCAGCGGAGTCCCGCCATCGGCCGATCAGCTGCGCGAGCTGGAGATCCTGATTCGCGCACATCACCCCCTCTTGTTGGTGGATACCCTGGAGGAGGATCGGGTCCATGCTCTTCTCGAGCACGCAGCGGAGCGCACTGGGCTTCCGCTCTTTTCATGGACTCAGGTCGACGGGCTCAGGCGCGAGCTGCCCGATCCGGGGCAAACCCCCGAGAGCGGACCCCCTCAAAAGGTCCTGGCCTTCATCGAGCGATCCAACCTGGAGGCGATTTTTCACCTTCGCGGGCTCGGTCCCTATCTGCACGAGCCGGCGGTCATCGCTCAGATCAAAAACATTCACAGGAAGTACTTTGGCCACCGCGGCGCTCTGGTCGTTTCGGGGCACGGAATCGACATGCCGCCCGAGTTGGAGCACTTGTTCACGCCCATGAACCTGCATGCACCGTCCCCGGAGGCGTATCACTCGTTCATCCAAGCCGTGTTGCGCGATCTCGCCAAGCGGATTCACGTCAAAGTGGAGCTTTCGAGCCAGGACGTCTCGACACTCCTCGCTGCGTTACACGGACTCACCTTCTTCGAGGTGCAGAAGATCATCACCCAGGCCGTCGTCGAGGACGGCGTCCTGGGGCGCGGAGATCTCGTTCGAGTGCTCCAAGCCAAGCGTGAGATCATCGAGCGCTCGGGCGTGCTCGAGTACTTCCCCCACGAACACCAGATGGGAGACGTGGCGGGCCTCGATCAGCTCAAGGCCTGGCTTCGTAAGAGGCAGGCGGCGTTCGAAGATCCGAAGCGAGCCAAGGAGTACGGTTTGTCTCCCCCCAAGGGGCTGCTTCTCATCGGCGTGCAGGGTTGCGGAAAGAGCCTCTGCGCCAAAGCGGTGGCCGCCGAGTGGAAGCTCCCGCTGATCCGTCTGGACCCATCGAACCTCTACAACCGGTACGTAGGCGAGAGCGAGAAGAACCTGAAGCGCGCGATCAAGCTCGCGGAGGCGATGGCGCCCGTGGTCTTGTGGATGGATGAGATCGAAAAGGCGTTGTCGCAGCAAGACGCCGAAGGCGGTCCCGCGCAACGCATCTTCGGCACCTTCCTGGCATGGCTGCAAGACAAGAAGGAAAACGTCTTCGTCATCGCAACGGCAAACGACATTTCCAAGCTGCCGCCCGAGCTCATGCGAAAGGGCCGTTTCGACGAAATCTTCTTCGTCGACCTCCCACGGGAAGCCGCGCGCAAACGCATCTTGGAAATTCACCTCGCCCGTAGGAACCGTGACCCGGCGAAGTTCGATCTTCCGCAACTCGTTCGCCTCACCGACGGGTTCAGTGGCGCGGAAATCGAGCAAGCCGTCGTCTCGTCTCTGTATACGGCGTTCTCCCGACAGGAAGATCTTACGACCGAGGCGCTCGTCCAAGAGATCGAGCTGACTAAGCCGCTCTCCGTGACGATGTCCGAGCGCATCGACGCGCTGCGCGAGTGGGCCAAAGACCGGGCGGTCTTCGCGGGCTGAATGACCTGGGCTAGCGCGCTCCGGCCGACGGTCCTAGATTGCCGGACCTTAGCCTAAGAGGTCTTGGATGCGTCGACGATTCGTTCTTTTCTGCGTCTTGCTTGCGACTGCCCTCGTCGGTTGTGGCGACGGCAACGGTGATGGCTCTGACGGTGCCGGTGGCGCGGGTGGCGCCCGCGGCCTCGTCGTTGAGACCCGATCCGGTTCCGTCCAGGGCTTCGACAACGATGGGGTCTATTCGTATCGGGGGATCCCATACGCTGCGCCACCGATCGGTGAGCTTCGGTGGAGGCCTCCTAGTGACCTGGCGCCCTGGGCAGGTACGCTCGCGGTGACCGAAAAGCCAAGCATTTGTCCGCAAGACGCATTCGCAGGCCTACCCGTACCCGGCTTCATGCCCGACGAAGACTGTCTCTACCTCAACGTCGACACGCCCGCGCAAGGCTCCGCGTTGCCGGTCATGGTGTGGATCCATGGGGGAGGCTTCACCCTCGGCGAGGGTGTTCAGACCGATGGCGGCACCGCAGGGGATCGCATCGCTCGCGCAACGGGCAGCGTCGTGGTGAGCATGAACTACCGCCTCGGGCAGCTCGGCTTTCTGGCCCATTCGGACCTGAGCGCCGAGAGCCCGGAGCATTCATCGGGCAACTACGGCTTGCTCGACCAAACCGCAGCGCTGAAGTGGGTTCGCGACAACATCGACGTGTTTGGCGGTGACCCAGACAATGTGACGATTTTTGGAGAGTCGGCGGGCGCGTTTAGTGTTTGCAGCCATCTCGCCTCCGCCAAGAGCGCCGGCCTGTTCGCCAGGGCCATCCTGCAGAGCGGTTCGTGCGAACGGCCCTGGCCGACACTCGCCGCCGCCGAAGCTCAGGGAGACCAGTTTGCCGAAGCGCTGGGCTGTAACTCGGAGCAAGACGCGCTGGCGTGCTTGCGCACGAAGTCTGCCGGGGAGGTGCTCGCCGCCTTGCCACCTGGGCCAAACTTTGGTTTCAACGCCAGCGAAGAGCCGTCCGGAACCTGGGGGCCGGTCCTCGACGGGGCATTCTTCACGGAGCAGCCGAGCGACGCATTCGCCTCGGGCGCCTTCAACCGGGTTCCGGTCATCATAGGATTCACGAGGGAAGAGGCGAGGCTATTCACCTGGCTGGGTGAGATCGTCGAACCGCCCCTCGAGGTGTCGTCCGAGAACTACGAAGCGCTCATTGCTCGTCTGCTGGGCGGCGATGCCGAGCTCGCGTCTAGAGCTGTGCTCGAGTATCCGCTGGACGGCTATTCCGAGCCTGCCGTGGCGCTCGCAGCGCTGGCCACGGACACGATTTTCCGTTGTCCCGGCAAGCGCGAAGCGGCGAAGATGGCCGCGTTCACTCCCACATATCTCTATCAGTTCGAGTACCAAGACGGCCACTCGCAGATCGAGGTCGCTCTGCCTTTCATTGGGGCCGACCTGCCCAGCTACGATCTCGGCGCGTTTCATGGTGCCGACATTCCGTACGTTTTCGGATACGACCCAGTCCTCGAAATCAACTTCGGGGATTTCTCGACCACCCTCAACGAGTGGAAGCCAGGCACCGACGACGAGACGCTCTGGCTCACTGCGCTCGGCTACTTCTCGCGCTTTGCTGCCACCGGTGAGCCGAGCGCCCCGGAGGGCGTGCAATGGCCGGCCTACGACCCCGGCGCGGACCAGCACTTGATCCTCGACACCACGGTGTCGATCGGGAGCAACGCAGCCGACAAGTGCGAGTTCTGGGAGGGCGAGCATTACCTGGCGACCGAGCTGCGCGACTGACAGCAGAGCTCAACCAGCAGCGTTTAGCGCCCGCTGATTGTAGTCGTGCTCCTCACGCATCCCTTCCATCGTTGTTTTGGCCACGAACTCCTCGAGCTTCTTCCGTATCAGGGGGACCTTGGCGGTGACCTCGAACACGACGTCGTAGGTGCATCCGCTTCCGCTCGGGGAGATGGTGACGTCGGAGTCGATCTTGCCTGGCGTCCCGACGACATCGATGTGACTCTTGCAGGTCTTCTTGTCCCCGGCGTCACGCCACTCTCGGCGCTCGACGACGGTATTCGTCGCACTGAACAGTTTCTTCGCAAATCCGGGTAGATCGCTGTCGATCTCGCGAGTCGATGTGATGACCTTCGTGCCGCCGACTTCCTCAACTTGGATGCGAACGTTCCGTTCACCGGAAGCCTCGCAGCGCTTTTTGATGTTCACCGGATCCGTCACGAATCGGTAGACCGTGTCGACGTCTTGCTTGTAGTTGATGGTGAGTTTCGGCATGCTTGGCTCCCGTTGCGAAGAGCCGAGCGTAACATGGTTGGAAGCAAGGTCGAGAGCCTAAGCTCAAAAGACCGCGTGCAAAATCAGATGCGCAACGGCGAAGTAGACGATGAGGCCGAGGACGTCCACGACCGACGCGATGAACGGAGTCGAGGACACGGCGGGGTCGAGTCCTACGTGTCGAATCAGGAGCGGCAACAGCGACCCGATGATGGTGCTCAAGGTGACGATCGCCAAGACACTAGCCCCGACGGCGGTAGCGATGGCGGCGGGCCCCACGGACTCGCCCGCAAACCAGCCCCTCGCAAAGCCCATCAACCCTAGGGCTACTCCGAGCGATAGCCCGATCAGGAGCTCGCGGCCCAGTACTTTGGCCCAGTCGCGCGGCCTCAGCTCGCCCACGGCCATTGCCCGGATGATCAGTGACGCTGATTGCGACCCGGCATTTCCACCGGAGGCGATGATGAGTGGAATGAAGATGACCAGCTCGACGGTCGCTTCGAGGATCGCTTGATTCTGGCGGATGACAGTGGCCGTGAG
>JBAVOF010000318.1:0-2178 GCA_049691835.1 Polyangiales bacterium | reverse complement strand
GCGGCCGCAGAGGTCGTGCACGTCATCCCAGCTTCGCAACTCGGTTGCGCGAAGGGCAGGCCGAAGCTTCTCCCGGGCCCAGCGCGCGAAGCTGTCGACGCCATGGTGCGCTTCGCAATCGGCAGCCCGCTGCGGAACGTTCTCGCGCTCGCGCGTTCTCGGCCGAAGGGGCGTTAGACCGAGCTCCCGTTCGAGGGCCCGGGCCCCCGTGAAGAGCTTCTGGTAATCCCAGGCGGGCAAGTGAATCCGAAAGGTCTCCGGATGAATCTTGTTGATCGCAACGTGGATGTGCTCGTGGTCCGTATCGCTGTGACGCACGGCGACGTACTGGTGCTCGGAAAAACCTAGAGCATCCACAAGCCTATCCACAACCTGTTCGAGCTCCGCCCGTTCGAGGCGCCGATCCTCCCGGTGAAGTGAGATGACGAGGTGGTACGTGCGCTTGCTGCCTGCCCGGGTGTTCTGCACCTGGACGGCGTCGACGAGCTTGCACGCGAGCTCGAGGTCGTCTCTTCCGCTGACCCCCGGCAGATTGGCGGCATGGAACCAAGTGGCGCGTGGCTTAATATCTCGCCCATGGATGTAGCGAGCCAGGTGCCGGAACCCCCGGTTCGACTCCGATTCCCGTTGATGCCGAACGATCACCGGTGCCCTGCCAGGCGGTTCACCGCCTTGCGGACGTCGATGACCGAGTCGAGGAGCGCGAGGTTTAGTCGATGAGAAGTCGACCGGTCCGACACGCCCTCGCGGATCGCGAGCTTGAGCAGCCCGCCGATGCGATTGAGGTTGGCATGGACCCGGGCAACCTCGGTGAGCGCCTGCGCGTCGATAGTGCTTTTCAGGGGAGCACCCACGAGACATCGGCGGAGCACCTCTGCACGCGAGTAGCTGGTCTGCCGCACCAGGGCGTCGAGCCGAGCCAGGTAGTCCTCATCGACCCGAAACGAGACCATGTGGGACTTCGGCTTCATTGCGCCGTCCCGTTTCACTTCGTTGCCTCCCGTTCTTCCTCGCAGTCGTTTCGAGCTACTGCCGCCAAGATCAAGCCCGACAACTCCATCGCTCGCCGGAGCGCGAACTCGGGCGGCCCGTCGAGCAGCTGATGGCTGAGCGCAACCAACTCCGAACGCAGCGCGAGCTCGGCAAGCTCGCGCAATGACGCCATCGGGATCTCCCCACCTTCGGCGACGCGTTGGACGAGCGCCCTGGCGCACGCACGAACATCAGACATCGTCACAACGACGCCTGCATCTCGGACATCCTGTCCCGAATGCGTCTTTTCACTGCCTCTGATGACGTCTGCTGACGCATCTTTTCCCAATAAATTCGCGGGAAGTGGGGGGCCTTGCCTACGTTTAGGTTCCAGTGTCCTTAGGGCGTGCAGGTTCGAATCCTGTCCCTCGCACTGAAGTGATGTCAGGGGAGTTAGAAGTTGCTCGAGCGCAAAAGTCTCTTTGGGGGAGCGTGCGGCCCCCGAGCAAGGGGTGCTCCACCACGTCGTCCGTGAGCACCTGCGGACCTTCCTTTGGGAGCTCGACCGAAGGGGACGAAACGGTGATCCAGCTGGGATTGGCACGGTATTCGCCCGCTTGTCGCTCGCGTGGATCGAAGGCCGTTGAAAAAGGGGTCCGACCCCTCTTCTATTGGAGCGGGATGATGAGGCAGCTTCCAGCTGGTGCTCGTGCGCTGTCTCGAACTCTCGGAGCCGCTGGCAGAGTCGTGACTTGCTGAGCTGGCGATGGACGAACGACGCCTTCACACGCACGCCTCGCTCGACATCCTCGAAGACGAGGCCGTTCCCATGCGGCCGGAGCTCAACGCCAACACTGGCGCACACGTCGTGAACGTCGTCCCAGCTCCGTAGCTCCAGGTCTCGAAGCGTGGGACCAAGCCCCGGGGAAGCCGTCGGCGGTTTCGGTGATGGACGCCATGCCGTTGAGGTGATGGTTTCTGCCGGCGAGCAGCGTGGAGCGCGTCCGCGAGCACAAGGCCGTGGTATGCCACTGTGTATAGGTGAGGCTGTTCGCCGCGAGCCTGTCGAGCGTCGGCATGTTGATTCGCCCGCCGTAGGCTGACCAGGCGCCAAGGCCGGTGTCGTCATAGAGAACGAACAAGACGTTCGGCGCACCCTCGGGTGCTCTCTTGAGCTCATACGACGTCCAGTCCGCGACCGAATCC
>JBAVOF010000317.1:0-2106 GCA_049691835.1 Polyangiales bacterium | reverse complement strand
GTGTCCATGTCGTTCATGGTCCAGCGGAGCGTGAGCGCGACGTTGTTGTCGACGTCCATGCTGCGCACCATTCCGTGATGGGGTACGAAGAGCAGCTCGCGTGTGGCGCTGGTGCCGTCGTTGAACGGGAGCTCGAAGTTCACACGTACGAACTCGACCACCTGGCCTTTGAACATGACGCCGATCGGCTCGCCCTGGTCGTTCTTGACGAGCTCCTCGACATAGACGTCGGTGAAATCGAGCCCGGTGTTGGTCACGCCCCAAGCGAGGTCCTCGTTTTGACCTACCACGCACGCGGGAATCCCGGCTAGCGTGAGCCCCGCGATGTGGAGCGACCCGCTGCCATTGGTCTTGGCGTCCATGTGGGCGATGTACCAGACGCTCGGCTGTGAAAGGCCCAAGTGCGGATCATTGGAGAGGAGTGTTCGACCATTGGCCGTCTTCGAGCCTCCCATGACCCAGTTATTCGAACCGATGTCGCCGTTGATGATGTCGGTTAGCGGAAAGATTTTTCGCAGCGCGTCCGCTCCCTTTCGCTCAGCCCTCAAGCTTGCGATGGCGCCTTGGGCTCTGCGAAACAGCTCTTCTCGCGCCGGGTCTGCCGCCTTGGGAGCGATCGAAGCGACCGGGGGCGGGTATGTGCCGACCTCCATGACGGGGGACTTCTTGATCGGTTCGAGACTCCAGTGGTCAAGGTACCGGTTGTTGCCGTCGACGTCGTCCGGGAAACCATCGAGCGCGGCTCTTGCGCGGAGCTGCTTGCTTTCGTCGTTGGTGAGGTTTCCGACGAGGGTGAAAAAGGTCGCAAAGGTATCGCTGGGCTTCCACGGGAGCGCCTTCTCTGGGGGATAGTCCAAGAGGCCGCTCTCAAACTCGACAGGCCATTTCGCGCCCTCGACGCCGTTCTGGACGTCGTCGATCCACTGGTTGACGCCCACCGCGTAGGCTTCGAGGATCGGCAAGAGCTCCGGGTCGACCGAGTCGAGCAAGGCTTCTTCTCCGGGACGCCCGTCGCGCGTCGAAAACTGTGCGCGATTCTTTGCCGCCTCGTTGATGAGCGGTTCGAACAGCCCGGCGAGCTCGACGAGCGGCTTGTCGACGATCTCGCTTAGTCTTCCGGTGGAGAGCCGTCGCTGAAGGTCCATTTGCACGAAGCGATCGCGGGCATGGAAGTAGCCGAGCGCCATCGCGCAGTCTTCATCGGTCTCGCAGTCGGCGTGGAAGATCCCATTGTCCTCGATGTAGACGGCCGCATTGGGAGGCCAGTCGCTCTGGCCGCCGGCACCGCCCGTGCCTCCGGAGCCACCCATACCAGCGGTGCCGCCGGTACCACCGGTCGCGCCCGTGCCACCAGTACCACCGGGCGCCCCGTCGTCGCCGCAACCCAAAATCGACAAGGATCCAACCAAAAGACAAAGAACGAACAACCGCATCTGCCACCTCGTGTACGCTAAGGACGGCCGACGATAGTCCCATTGCTGGCAAGCTTCAAGGCGCGGAGCGGTCCATGGGCGCGCGGTGATTCAATCCAACGCGTCGAAGTGCTCGAATGGGTGTTCCATCCAGGATCGGACGATCCGCTGCATTTTTGCCGCATGGCCTCCGTCGAGGATCCGGTGGTCGAACGTTGCACCGACATCCATAACCCTTCGGGCGACGATCTGGCCGCCTTCGACGACCGCGCGCTCTTCGATCGAGCCAAGCGCCAGCAAGAGGGGCACCCGGCTATAAGGGACCAACGGGACCAGGGCGTAGGGCAGACCGAGGGAGCCCACGTTGGTGATCATCACCGAGCCAAACAGGTCGTTCGGCATGCCGGCCCATCGCATGTCGAGATTCAGCGTATAGCTCAGGAAGCTCGTCAGCCGAAGCAGGGGGCTCACCGCCCAGGCAGGGACGCTCGACATCAAATCGCGCGAGGTTTTCAGCGCCTCGTCGGTGCCCACCCGGACACCGCTCACCTTCTCGGCGAATTCGTCGACGATCTGTTCGAGTGTCTTTTCGTTCGGCCTCTGGATGCTTGCACCGCTGAGATCGATCTCGCCGGTCTTTGGGTCCTCCATGACGACCTGAAAGAACACACCGATGCTGTCCCGAAGATAGATC
>JBAVOF010000316.1:0-5432 GCA_049691835.1 Polyangiales bacterium | reverse complement strand
CAGCAACAATTCGCGAGCGACGCGACGCTGGAGTACTCGTTCACCCGTTCGCTTGCGGAATCGCTTCCCGCCTATCGTGCTGCGAAGAAGAACCAGGTCGCCGCGGGCTATCAGATCGAGGCGGAGCGCAACGATGTCGCACTTGCGGCGCAGCAGACCTACTACGACTTTGCGCGGGCCAACGCGGACCTAGGGGTTGCGCAATTCGCGCTCGACGCGGCCGAGTCCCAGCGGAAGGAAACCGAGTCTCTGGTACGTGCCGGGTCGGCGGCCCGCGTCGACCTGCTCCGGGTCGAGGCGCAGGTGGAGGCCGCAAAAGTCGCCGTGGAACGGGCGAAGTTCGCATTGGAAGTTGCGACCCGCTCGCTTCAAGCGTTGCTGCAAACCGAGGAGCTCCCCACGCTCGGCGAGGATCTCTCCGGCCCTGTGGCAGGCATTCCCGAGGGGACGGAGCTCGCGCTCAATGACCGAGCGTTCCGGGAGCGGCCGGACCTGCGCGCACTGCGCACCTACATCGAAGCGCGCAAGCACCAGCTGCGATCGGCCCTCGGCGGTAGGCTTCCCGACTTGCTCATTCGAGGCAACACACAGTACTCGAACCCGAATCTTCGAGTGATTCCGCAGGAAGATCGATTCGTGGCGACCTGGGAAGCCGGTGCCGTCATTCGATGGGCGCCCAACGATACCGTTCAAGCGCAGGGCCGGGCCAAGCAGCTTCAAGCGGATCTGGACCGCGCGCACGCCGATGTCATCGAGCTCGAGCAGGCGATCCGCGTCGAGGTGGCGCGGGGGTATCACGGGATCCTCGCCGCACAGTCGGCCATCGAATCGGCGAGGCTCGGCCTGCGCGCTGCGCGGGAAGGGTATCGCGTCACTCGCGAGCAGCTCCAAGCGGGCATCGTCAACACGACCACCTTGCTGCAGGCTCAGGCAGAGCTCATCCGCGCGCAGGTCGATGTCGTCGACTCCGCGATCGCGTTGCGTGTCGCCAGGGCGGAGCTGCGGCGCGCGATCGGGGAGATGCCCTGAGGTGCCGGTCGTCGTCGCCGCCGCGGTGATCATCGACAACGGCCGCGTGCTGCTCACTCGTCGCGCCGAGGGCCAGCACCTGGCAGGCCTCTGGGAGTTCCCCGGCGGCAAGCTCGAAGATGGCGAATCTCCCGAGGAGGCGCTGGTGCGCGAGTGCCGGGAGGAGTGCGGCATCGAGGTGCAGGTCGAGCAGATCCTGGATGTGACGCACCACCGGTACCCGGCAAAGGACGTGCTGCTCTTGTTCTATCGCTGCGCGTTGCGCGCCGGCGAAGTCCGTCACCTGCAAGTCGCCGATCACGCCTGGGTCGCGCCTGCCGAGCTCGGCGACTATCCGCTCCCACCCGCCGACGAAGGGGTCGTCGCACGGATTGTCGCGCTCGATCTGTGAGCCCTCGCTAGTGAGTGCGCGCGCCTTCGATGATGATTCGGCGGACCAGGCTGTCGTCATTGAAAGGCAACGCGACGGGCTCGGCCAGAATCTCGAGTACCGCTCCCGTGGTGGCGGACCTCAGCTCGTAGAGCATGCCCCGGCCAGTTGGCTTTGGCGCTCCGAATTCGCCCGTCAGCTGGCCGATGCGAGGCTTTGCCTCCGTGAAGAGGAACACGATCCGCGTCACGCGATCCGTCGGCGTGGTGAGAGTCGCGCGATATCCGTCATAGTGAATCAGCGCTTGATTCCTGGTCCGCGCCATGATCACGCCTTCCATCTCGGCCGCGACGTAGTCCACGCTCGGCTCGGGTTGCGACAACGCGTGTGCCGCCGCGCGAACGCGGAGAATCAGCGCATCGTCGGCCTTGGGGGCGCTCGCGGCCGAGGGTTCGTCTTCGAGAGTCTGTTCCGGTGCGTCGCTGCGCGAGCAGGCCGCCGCGGCGAAGAGGCCACAGGCCAGCAACAACACGAGGTGGGCGCGGTTCAACACATCAGCTCCTGGCTGAGAGTTGTACCGCGAAACGGCGGACCGCCAAAAAAGAACGCGGGCCCGGCTCAGTGTCGGGCCAGGGCATCCGCGACGGTTCCCTGATCGCCGGTACGGATTTGCACAGTGAACGGTTCGCGCGGGCTGCCGAGCCGTTGCATCGTCGGGGTGGTGCCGAAAAACGCACTCGCGACCTTCTCGAGCGCAGGTCTATACGCGGCGTACGTCGCTTCTTCGTTCGGGGCGGCAAGGCGATCCTGCACCCGGAAGAGCAGCTCGTCGGTTGCGAACTCGAAGTCGAGCCGGCTGTCCTCTTCGAGCAGGCGGCACGCACGAAGCGCGCGACGAAAGGCGTCGTCGATGCCGCCTTTCCAATCGCCCTCGAAACCACGCTTGCGGCTGTAGAGCAGACCTGGACGGTCATCGGCAACGTCCAGGTAGTAGTCGGACTGATGGCCGATGAGAACCACGCCCGGCCCCTGCGGGACATGCGCGTAGTCCGCAACGTCGATCAGGAGCTCGTCGGGAACCTTCTTGACGCGAATCCACTCGTGGAAGACGGGCACGAGCTTGGACAGCTGGATTTGGCCGGCTCGGGTGTAGAGCTTCACCTGGAACTTCGTTGCTTGCATGTGTCCTACTCCGCCGCCACTGCGCCTGCCGCCGCTGCTTGAGTGAGACGCTGGTAGCACGCGTGCGCCGCTTCGAGAAACAACTGCGCTTCGTCGAGCGTGCGGTGCGCGATCTCCGCATCGGCCCTTTCGTACGACCGATCGGCGTGCATCCGGAGCAAGTATTCGGCGAACTTCCCCTTCATGAATGGATCGTGGAAGCGCTCTGTATCGTGCAGGTGCGTTTTGAAGTTCACGACCACGTCGTCGGCGTCGTCCTTGACCTGCACCTCGAGGTGGCGAACCAGGGCCTTGGCGGCGGTGACCATCGCGTTGAATGCTCCCTCGGCTGCGCCTGCGGCGTTGCCCGCTTCGAGCGCGTCCTGCGCTTCGTGCAGCTGGTGTTCGGCTTCTTGCAGACCGAATTCGACGAAGGGCACGATCTCGCCGGCGCACTCACCTACGCCGATGTCGCCAATCGTGTACTCCCGCGGGTCGCCCCAGTCGCTGTAGTAGCTGGGGTCGGCCTCGTAGGCCGGCGGCTTCTGAATTGGGGCGAGGACCTGGCGGAACTCCTTCTTGCCGACCCGTGCGATGAAGGCCTGGAAGCTCTCGGCCTCCTGCCGTTTGGCCAGGTAGTGCTGCGTGATCAGCTCGACGGCCTTCGGAATGTTCTTCGAGGGCACCGCGCCGACCACCAGGCCGTAGCTCTTGGCGTTCTGTGTCCACTGGCCGCCCAGCACGATGTTGAAGTGTGGAACTTTTCGGCCGCCGACCTGTCGGCTGACCCCGGTGAACCCGATGTCCGCGGCATGGTGTTGGCCGCAGGAGTTGAAGCAGCCGCTGGCCTTCATTCGAAGCGATTTGACCGCCGGATGAAGGTCGCTCTCGACGACCGAAAGGTGTTTGCGAAGCTCGCTGGTCAAGCCCCGTGATGAGGAGATGCCGAGCTTGCAGGTGTCGGTGCCGGGGCAGGATGTCATGTCGGTGATCGTGCCTGCACCGGCGGCCGCCATGTCGAGCGCGGCGAGACGCTCATAGAACGCCACCGCATCTGCGCCGCTGAGCCAGCGGAACGCGAGGTTCTGTTCGACCGTGCAGCGAATCGAGTCGCCGGTGAGCTCCCGGGCGAGCTGCGCAAGCGCGCGACCCTGAGTCGAGGTGAAGTCACCGAGCGGGAGCTTCACGACGGCCACATAGTATCCGGCCTGCGCTTGAGGCTTGAGATTGTGCTCGGCCCAGGCCTTGAAGCCGGCGGGGGCATCGGCGGGGATAGGGCCCGACTTGCGTACCGGCTTCTCGTCGGTGGAGTGCAGGTCGTTCAAAAACGCAGTCCAGCGCTCGTCGGGGCGAAGCGCTTCGCGCTCGTCGGCCACGAGCCGCTTGAACTCGTCGATGCCGAGCTTTTGCACGAGGAACTTGATGCGCGCGCGGGCGCGGCTTTGCTTCTCGCCGAGTCGCGCAAACACGCGTGAGACGGCTTGAGCCAGTGGAAGCAGCTCTTCTTCCGGGCAGAACTCGGCCAGGACCTTGGCTTGCACCGGCACAGCGCCGAGCCCTCCGCCGACCACGACGCGGAATCCGCGCTTGCCATCTCGGACATGTGCGACCGCGCCGAGGTCGTGGAAGGTGACCAGGCCACAGGGGTTGTCTTCGCAACCCGAAAAAGCGATTTTGAACTTGCGCCCGAAGTCCTGAACGTCGGGGTGTCCCAAGAGATATTGCGTGATCGCGTTGGCGTACGGCGTGACGTCGAACGCCTGCGTGGAGCAGACGCCGGCATACTCGCAGGCGGTCACGTTGCGAACGCTGTTCCCGCACGCCTCACGCGTGGTGATCCCGACCGCGGCGAGTCGGCGCATCATGTCGGGGGTCTCTTCGATGTGAATGAAGTGAAGTTGGATGTCTTGGCGCGTGGTGACGTGCAGGATCGAATCCGAGTTCTCCTCGGCGAGCTCGCAGAGCACCTCGAGTTGCTTCGCGCTGAGCTTCCCGAAGGGGATTTTGATGCGCATCATGCCTGGCGCATCCCAGACCGTATCGGGCCCCTTGGTCAGGTCGCCGCAGGGGAACGCCAAGCTCTTCTGCCCCGTGCCGTCGTCGCGCAGACCGTTGTCATAGCGCTGCCCATACACGCCGCGGCGAAGCCGTGTCTCGGCGAAAATCTTGTCCTCAATCTTGCCTTGCTTCTTGAGCTCGATCTGACCCTCGAAGAGATCCACCTCGCCTGCGAGCTGCTCCGGGACCCGATCACCAAGCTGTTCTTTCCACGAAGTCATGATGCTCCTGTACCCTCGCGCCCAATACGCGGCCGTAGGGGGAGCCCTCACTATTCCGCGCTTTTCCGGCAGGTCAAGTCAACAATCACAGGTGGGTGATGTATCGACCGAATTTATTAGAAAAATGACAGAATATACACGAGTAAAAAAGTAAAGATTACCGAAACAGGGCACGTGCTTGCTGACGAAAGCCTTGCCGCTATAGTGCCGCCGCTCAGCGCCCAAAGTAAGGTGTCTAGGCCATTCGGGGATCGTCTAACGGCAGGACGCCAGTTTCTGGTACTGGCTATCTAGGTTCGAATCCTAGTCCCCGAGCCAAATAGCTGTTAAGCAACGCACCGCAGAAAATCGGCCCCATCGTCTAGTGGTTAGGACATCGGCCTCTCACGCCGGTAACACGAGTTCAAATCTCGTTGGGGTCACCGCCACGAAAGCCCGGCTTCGGCCGGGCTTCTTCTCTTCAAGCTACATCCTCGAATCGAAGGCCGCGCTTATTGGTCACGGAGGTCGACAAGTTGCGTGACAATCCTATTTTCTGCTCAATCTCGGTCAGATCTTCTTCTTCGCCCCGAAGCCGCGCCTGGCGGATATGC
>JBAVOF010000315.1:0-14370 GCA_049691835.1 Polyangiales bacterium | reverse complement strand
GGCCACCCCATCGGGAAGTGTCAGTCGATCATCGGCGCGCTGGGTGATGATCAACGGTGGATCGTTGAACGTATCGCTAAACGGTGAGCACCCATAGGGTTCGGGTCGTTCGACTGTGTCGTCGACGCGGTAGACGATGAAGTGTTGAGACGTGGCGCCAAGCTCGTTGTGGATTTCGTGGATAGAAATAGGCTCGGTATTTCCAAGACGTTTCACGACGCACTGCGTGTTCTCGGTTCCGGCAGGCACCATCGTCGGCCCCCACTTGATGGTGAACGAATCCGCGGGCGGAACGAATGCGCCTCCCAATCCCCCTGATCCGGCAGTCCCGGCGGCGCCGCCCGTTCCACCGTTTCCGCCGCCACCACCCTGCGTCTCGGCGTCACTACCTCCGCAGGCGACGCAAATGGCTAGAAGCGCGACGCTAACGAGGTGGAGCTGGGTACTCATCCGGTCATTCTAATCCGTCCTCGGGCTCGGCGACAGCCGTCGCGTCGAGAGCTATTTCGTCGGGAAGTAGAGGCTGACCGTGTCGGCGATGCACGCGGGGCGGTCCTCGCCTTCAATCTCGACGGTCACGCGAACCACCGAGAGGATACCGCCTTTCGACTCTTCGACGGACATCACCTCTGCGCCACCGCGGATGCGGGCTCCGACCTTCACCGGAGCGGGAAAGCGAACCTTGTTGGCTCCATAGTTCACGGCAAACTCAAAGCCGCGCACCTCGAGGACCTGCGGAATGAAGAAGCTCACGAGCGAGAGAGTCAAATAGCCGTGCGCGATAGTCGCTCCGAACGGACCGCTCTTGGCGCGTTCGACGTCGACGTGAATCCATTGATGGTCCTCCGTGGCATCGGCAAACCGATCGACTCGATCTTGTTCCATGGTGAGCCACCCGGAGTACCCGAGGTGCTTGCCGACGGCGTCTTTGAGATCGTGGGGGGACTTGAAAACGACGGTTGCCATCTATTGCTACTCCGGGTGACGATAGTAGCTTCTCTTGGTGCCAGTGCACGCCGAGGCACAACGGAACACGACACGGGGCTCCGCCGCGCCCCCGGGAGGTCAGTGCCTCAAGGCTTCTGGCCGTCGACCACGGTTCTGGACGCGCTCATGGCCGTGACGCCCCCGGACATGATGAATGCCATGAACTCGGCTCCGTCTGCGTCGAGCGGATGCACGCGTTCGCGAGGCACGACGACCAGGTTGCCCGCGAAGTTGTACGATTCCGGCAAGTAGACCGAGACGTGGCCTGCAAGTTGTGGATCGTCAAAGCGCTCGCTGGTCAAAAAGCCCAACGCCTTGAGCCCATGGGCGTTGAGCTCTACGGCCACCGGCTTATCGAACTTGCGCTTCGTGCCGACGAACGCACCGAACAAGTCACTCAGGGAGTTGTAGAGCAGCTTGATGATCGGTACGCGCTGCATGCCCGATTCCATCAGCGATACGAGCTTGTTTCCAACCACGTTGCCGGTCAGATAGCCGATCACCGTGATCCCAGTGGCCGCAATCAAGATGCCCAACCCGGGGATCGACGCGCCCAGCCATTTGTCGAGGGTGGTGACCGTGAACCAAACCACCCAAACCGTGATAGCAACCGGTGCGAGGACCAAGAGTCCCTGCGCGAAGCTTCTGGTCAGCGTTCTCATACGATTGTCCTATCACCAGGTTGCGCTCCGCGCATTTGCAGACAGAACGCGCGGAGTGCCGACGCTCTTTCCACTTTGGCCGCGCCTTAGGCCCGGCATTCGCCACATGTTCGTGGGAACCCTCTTTTTCAGTGCGATGAGCGTGTTCGCCAAGCTCGCAGGGCAGAGGTTGCCGACGATGGAGCTCGTCCTGGCGCGCGTGGTGGTCACCCTCGTCATGAGCTGGTGGGTAATCAGACGGCTGCACATCCATCCCTGGGGACACAACAAGAAGCTTCTCGTGCTCCGCGGGTTCGCCGGATTCATGGGACTGAGCTGCTACTTCTACGCAATCACACACCTGCCGCTGGCCGACGCCACGGTGATCCAGTTCTGCAATCCGATGCTGGCCGCGCTCATCGCAGTGTTTGCCCTGAAAGAGCCATTGCGGATGGTCGACGTGGTCGCAACGCTGTGCAGCATGATCGGCGTCGTGCTCGTCGCACAGCCTACGTTCATGTTTGCGGCGGGCGCCGCTCTGGACCCAGTCGCCGTTCTGATCGGCGTCGTTGGCGCAATCTTCTCGGCCATCGCTTACGTCGTCATTCGCCGGCTTGGCTCAACCGAGCATCACATGGTGGTGGTGTTGTATTTCCCTCTAGTCACGGGGCCGGCGTCCTTGCCGCTCTTGGCCCTGGAAGGGCTGGTGTTGCCACGGGGCTTCGAGTGGCTCCTCTTGCTGGGGATCGGGGTCGCCGCGCAACTCGGACAGATCGAGATCACCAAGGGCTTCAAGCTGGAAGCTGCAGGCCGCGCCTCGTCGGTGACCTACCTACAGATCGTCCTAGCCTACGCCTGGGGCATTGTCCTGTTTGGCGAGTACCCCAACGCGCTCAGTATCCTGGGCGCGGTGCTCGTCGTTGCGGGCGTGCTCAGTGTGACCCGGCGCGCTCAATCTTGAACAAGCGGCTCGAACAACCCTGGCTCCACGCCAAGCGCCTCCAGGCTTTCGGCGCCCTCTACGTTGCTGATGAAGGTCATGAGCCGGCCCCAACCTTCGTGTTGCGTTGCGATCTTGGCGCCCGTGCTGAGGTCGGTCCAACCTTCCCAGCTCGTTTCGATACCGCCGATCGGGATGATCTGGACCCACATCCGCCAGGCTTCGGGCAGCCCGTCGGGACCCAGGATCCAGAGATAGGCATCACCAGGCGTGACGCCGCCCGAGGTGTAGCTGACGAGGAGCGCATCTCGGCCGTCGTCGAGTCGCACGAGTCCCCGTTCGACGCCGGGGTCAAAGACCTTCACGATGGGGTTGAGCCAGAACGAGTCGTTGATCCAGTACGCGTAGGCCGCACGCAGTGCTTCTTCGGCATCAGCACCAGTTTGCTCCGTGCCTTTGCTCCAGGCTCGCCCTGATTGATCAGCGGTGCGAAAGAGGGCGCGTGACTCGCCCCAGCGCAGCTCGACCAGGTCGCGCTTTCGGTCCCAGACGTAGTGGTGCCGCTCGAAGAATGACCAGCGAACCGCCTCGGTCCGATCCCATGCGTCCTTGTTGACGGCAGCCTCCATCGATCGCGCGAGCGCGTCGGCCTCAGGCCCGGGCTTCGCTTCGGGTCTCGGTTCGTTCAGCCAGTAACCCAGCGCCACCAGGGCCGCGAGACCGACGATGAGGACTACCGCCAAGATTTTGAACGCCCGCATCATCAGGATTCCGGTGAGACTACACTGTGCAGAAGGACTGCAAAAGCGCTATGAGTCCCCCATGGGTCATTCGCCAGGACACAAGGGCAGCGCGCCGGCCGGTTTGCCAACGATCGACACCCGCGAACGGGGCGCTCCCAAGGACGGGACGCCACAAGTCATGGATCGCAGGCTTTTCATGCAGCTGATGGTCTTTCAGGTCCCGACAGGGGTTTCGATCGGCGCGAATCAGGATGCTTTGATGTCCGCCATCAAGGCGTCTGACGTTCCTGCGGTGGTCTACGCAGACGTCAACGACCCCCGCGGCGTTGCTCTACTGACGTTCAGTGAGGATCCGTTGCTCTTCGTCGACCTGGTCCGCCCCATGTTCGAGGCCGCGCCTTTGCACGACTGGGCGATCCGTCCCGAGCTTACCATGATCGGCCGTACGTACAGCAGCGGTTACGAGCAAGATCTCGAGTTTTGGCTGCTTGACCGTCCGAAGCAGACCGTACTGAACCCGAAGTGGAACTGGGCCGTCTGGTATCCGCTTCGCAGGACCGGAGCGTTCGAACAGCTCGAGGGAAGAGAGAAGGGTGGCATCCTGCGCGAACACGCCAGCATCGGACGGGCCTACGGAGAGCAAGACCTCGCGCACGACGTACGCCTCGCGTGCCATGGGCTCGACGCCAACGACAACGAGTTCCTGATCGGATTGGTCGGCGCGGAGCTTCATCCTCTTTCGCACGTCGTGCAGGCGATGCGTGGCACGGTGCAGACCTCGCAGTACATGCAACACATGGGGCCGTTCTTCGTTGGGCGCGCGATCGGCCGGCACGCAGGCCCGCAGAAGTGAGCGCCCATGCCTGGTAGCACGTTCGGCCAAGCCTTCCGCGTGACCACCGCGGGCGAAAGCCACGGGCCCGCCAACATCGTGATCATCGACGGCTGTCCTCCCGGGATGCCGTTGTCTGAGCAAGACATCATTCCCGATCTCGAACGCCGTCGTCCGGGACAGAGCAAGATCGTCACCCAACGAAAAGAGTCCGACTCTCCCGAGATCCTCTCCGGTGTTTTCGAGGGTGAGACTACGGGCACACCCATCGCGATCATCGTGCGCAACCAAGATCAGCGAACTCGCGACTACACCAACATCAAGGACGTGTACCGGCCGGGCCACGCGGACTATACGTTCGATGCAAAGTTTGGTCGCCGCGACTACCGCGGAGGGGGTAGAAGCAGTGCCCGCGAAACGGTGGCGCGCGTTGCCGCGGGTGCGATCGCCAAGAAGCTGCTCTCGCACGCATTCGGCGGCGAGGTGCTCGGTTACGTGACGCAGGTTGGGGACATCGAGGCGACGATTCCCGAGGGGGTGACCCTAGAACAGGTCGAAACGCTTCCCGATGGTGAGCCGAACATCGTTCGCTGTCCCGACGTCCGGGCGGCGGCGCGAATGGTCGCCCTCATCGAGAAGGTGCGAAAGGACCAGGACTCGATCGGCGGCGTTGCCGAAATCGTTGCCCGAAACGTGCCGGCCGGCCTAGGGGAGCCCGTGTTCGACAAGCTCAAGGCCGACCTGGCCAAGGCCTTGTTCAGTCTGCCCGCCGTGCTGGGCGTCGAGTACGGCGCAGGCTTTGCGGTAGCCCGGGCGCGGGGCAGCGACAACAACGACGCCTTCGAGACCGATGCGGAAGGAAGGATCCGCACCCGCTCCAATCGACACGGCGGGATGCTGGGCGGGATTTCGAGTGGCATGCCGATCGTGCTTCGTGCCGCGGTGAAGCCGACCAGCAGCCTTCCTCGGAGCCAAGACACCGTGACTTCGAGCGGAGACGCCACCACGATCCGCACGACCGGTCGTCACGACCCATGCTTGTTGCCTCGGTTCATTCCAATGGGAGAAGCGATGGTCGCGCTAGTGCTCGCGGACCACTGGTTGCGCTGGCGGGCGATTCGCGACTAGCGGGCAAAGTTCCAGGCAATGATCGCGATGACGGCCGTGACGAGAACGGCGGCCCAGAGAAGGCTGCCGCCTTTCGTACCTTTCGAGGCTTCAGAACCCACCGCGCGCCGGAATCCGTGCACCATGTTGCCCATGACGCCGGTGGTTTGTCCGGGCCCCGCGGCGTTGCGGGAAGGGTCATGCGACTTCTTTTCTCGCTTCTTCGTCGCGGAGCTCTTCTTCTGGTATCGCTTCGACATCCAGATCATCTTATCCGGGATCGGCGTTGCCGTGAATTGCTTTTCTCGGAGGTGCGAGAGTGTAGTGAGGTATGGGCTGCCTGTCTTTGACGCACCTCCGGTGTTTTTTCTCACAAGCGGCAAGCAGTCGCGGCTGGGCGTGCAGCGCCCCCACCGGGACGGGGCCTGCCGCCACATCCACGCCGTGGCCGCGCCAATCTCCGTCACGGATTGCTCGATGCAGGGATCGAGAGCGACCTTGCCGCGTGCTCGTGCTCCCGCTGGTGCGGAGAAACGGTGGACCTGATGCAGAATCTCGGGGTCGCCCTCCACGTCTAGAACGGTTGCGCGTAGCACGAAGACGTTCTCGTTGCTGTCGCCTTCGGGGCGCGATACCCCCATAAGCTGGCCCGCCGCATCCCGGACCTCGACCTGGACCCACAGGTCGTGCATGTCGCGCACGCCGCCTGGAAACCGATGGCCGCTATCCCGGTCTTCGAACAGAACGCGGTCATCGCCGTGTGCGACGCAGCCCAGCGATGACTGTTGACGTTTCCATCCCTGGCGCCGGCCATCTCTGCGTCGGATGCGGCCTCGATTCGCCTGTGGCAATTCTGACAGCTTCGCTTCTCGACGGGGTCGGGGATGAGCATCGGCGCACCTGTGAGCTGGAGGCTCCCGTTGCCGTCGGGACGGGTGGACTCGACACTGTGACATCCGAGACACGTGATACCCGCAACTGCAAGATCGTCGTCTGGCTGTACCTTCCGGTCGATGTGCCCCGTCATCAGAAGGAGCGGGTCGTGACAGTCGGCGGAGTCATCGGTCTTGGCGAGCCATGCTGGTTGGGACGACCGAGGGCCCGTTTGAATCTAACTCCCGTTATAGGGTGCCGATACTGACGAAGATCTGCGTGAGGAGTGCATCGGCCATGAGGATGCTGATGGATACGACCACCACTGAGCGCGTGGTCGACCGGCCCACTCCCTCGGTTCCACCACGTGTCTGTAAGCCAAAGTAGCATCCCAAGATCGCGATCAGAAAGCCAAAGAAGGGTGTCTTGCTGACACCGCTGACGAAATCGGTGATTCGGAGCGTGTCGATCGCGGTCGAGAAGAAGAAGGCCATCGGAATCCCATAGGACAGCGCAGCGACCAGCATCGAGCTGATCATCCCCAGGAGGAAGGCGATGAACGTGATCAATGGCATGATCACGACACAGGCGACGAGACGCGGCACCACGAGCTTGCGAATGGGATCGGCGCCCAAGGCGCGGATGGCGTCCACCTGCTCCGTGACGGTCATCGAACCGAGCTCTGCCGCGATGCCTGCTGCAATCCGGCTCCCGACGACCAGGGCGGTCAGCGAAGGTGCCAGCTCTCGCGCCTCGGACACGCCGATGACGCGACCGAGCGTGTCCTTGGCGCCGAACGCTTCCATCGAGATCGCAAACTGAATGGTCATGACGATGCCCACGAAGATCGCCGTTGCCGCCGCGATCGCGAGGCTCCGCACCCCGAGCTGTTCGACCTGGTAGATGAACTCGGCCGTGTCGAACTTCGTCGTGAACATGGTTCGAATGGTGCGCCCGGAAAGCAAAGTCGCGTCGCCAATCTCCTCGACGAACACTCGAAGGCGGCGAATTTGATGGTCCGCCCAAGTGGTGAAATTGGGAGCTCGGTTGGAGGGTGTCGCCGGCGTCATGGCGTGCCCATCGTTGCGAAGCCCGCGATCATGAGGTCGAAGTCCGGGAGTGCTTCCTCAAAGCTGTGCCCCAGCGGCGTGACCAGGCCGAAGTCGTAAACGCAGCCATCCTTCTTCAGGATTTGTAGGAGTATGTCTCGTGGCACGCCGTCGAGCTTGGCCGTGAAGTGGGTGCGGAGGGCCTCGCGTCCATCCATCGGCACGACCTCTTCTTCGATGACTTGACGCTCGGTGAAGCCGATCATCAGATGGGTGCGCAAGGCGATCAGCGGAATGTCGAGCGCTGGGCCACAGTCGGAGTCCACGTGCATTACCGCCGCCTTCTTCTGGTTGTGCCAGGCCAGATCGTTCTGCCGGTCGACGGTGACGGCTGTCCAGTCGGATTCGACCGGCCCGATGCGATAGGTCGTCCTCTCCCCGTGGTAGACCTCTCCTCGCAGGGTTCCAGTGGTGGCACACGCCATCACAGTCAGGCCCACGAAGAGCCAGGTTCCCAGCGGCCGCCTCACTGGGCACGACTCTAGCAGGCCGCGGTTTCTTGTCGATTTCGACATTTGGGGGCGAGAAGTGAGCCGGTCGCCGTTCTGTCCGTTACACTGAGGAGGTTGTGAGTCGGGGGGCTCAGCCAGAACAGTCCGCAAAGACGCGTGGCGTTGCGATCTTGGATCGCCTCGTCGCGGAGGGACAGGTGTCTCCGAGCCTCTATGACGAGGTGCTCATCCACGCGCAGCGGACTCAGTCCACCGCCGAAGAGGCTATCCTACAGCTTGGGCTCATGAGCGAAGCCGAGCTCTTGAAATATATCGCCGGCCTCTACCAGACTCGCTTCGTAGGCTCGGAACGCCTAGCCAAAGCTGGTGTGGACCCCCTCCTGCTGAAGCAAGTGCCGCGGAAGCTAGCCAAACGGCTGACTGCATTCCCGATCATGTACGACAAGCGAAACCGAACGCTGTCCGTCGTCGCGGCAGACGTCACCGACGATGACGTTCGTCAGCAAATGCAGTTCGCGACCGGTGCAAGGGACGTGAAGGTCTACGTTGCTCGCGAGGCGGCGATACGCGCAGCCATCGCCAAGCACTACGAGCAAGACGACCGTCCGTTCGAGATGTTGCTCAGCGGCGCATCCTCGCGGCAGGTCCACTCGTCCCGTGAGTCGGACCCGGTTCCGGGTTGGGGTCAGGTTTTCGAAGAGAAGGACGGGCTCTTGGTCCGGCGTCGGCGGGCGAAGTCGCTCGAGATGGAGCAGGCGGCAAACGATCAGCTTCCTGATCCCGAGTCGGACGCTCCACCGCCGCAAACACAACCCAGGGTTTCGGCCGGCCATACGCTGATCGAGCAGCTCTCCGCACCTTCACAGGGCGAGGAGCTTTCCGTCGATCCCGAGGTCTACCTCGAAACGCTCAGTGTCCTGGTGACCCTGATCGAGCAACTCAATCAAGACCGTGGCGGTCACTCGATGCGTGTCGCGCGAGTTTGCCGGCAGGTTGGCGAGCGGATTCGACTCACAAAGCCGCAAGTCCAGGGGATTCTGATCGCGGCCTACTTGCACGACCTCGGGGTATCCGCGGATTCGCACGTCACGCCTTTCGATGCGGCGCTGGACGAGGCCAAGCGTGAGATCGCGCGGCGTGTCTATACCGCGCCTGTTCGCATGCTCGAGTCGGTAGAGCTCCCGAAAACCGCGCTGGACGCGCTTCGGCATCGCTATGAACGTTTCGACGGGAAGGGTTTTCCGGAGCGTTTGAGCGGCAAGGATATCCCTCTTGGCGCCCGCGTGCTCGCCGTGGTGGAAAGCTACGTCGACCTGACACAGAGCAACGCCAATGCGCTCAAACGGAGCGTCTCACCAGAGGAAGCCTGCAAGGCGCTCGAACCTCACAAAGGCACCGTTTTCGACCCAGCGGTCGTCGACTGGGTACGGCACGTCGTCCTGGATCAGGGCATGAAGACGCAGATCATGTCTTCACGGTATCGGGCCCTAATCGTCGATCCTGATCCCGAGGAAACCGCCGTCTTGGAGGTTCAATTCGCAGGGCAGGGGTACGAGGTCGTAATCGAGCGATCGGTCGAAGGTGCGCTTCGATGCCTCGACCGCGAGAAATTTGATGTCGTGGTCAGCGAGGTCCGCTTGGCCGACGGCGAAGGGTTCGACCTTCTCAGGCGCATGGCGGAGAGCCCGCGCGCTCAGGTGCCCCTGATGTTCGTTACCTCCGAGAGGGCGCAGTCCTCCGTCAACCGTGGGCTCGAGCTCGGGGCGGCGGACTACTTGGTGAAACCGGCGTCGGCCGCGATCGTGGCTGCAAAGGCAGGGCGCATCATCGCTGACAGTCGGACCAAAAAGCCGGGGGGGCGTGGGGTCTCGGGGTCACTTCAAGAGATGGCGCTGCCGGACTTGATCCAGATCCTCTCAAACGGTCGCAAGAGCGGGGTCCTCAAGGTGCACAGTGGCAGGCTGCGTGGCGAAATGATGTTTCAGGACGGCTCGATCCACGATGCCCGGTTCGGCGACCTCAGCGGTGCCGAGGCGGTCTACGGAATCCTCCGCCTGACCGAGGGTGATTTTGCGCTCGAGCCTCAAACCGCACCGCTCGACGACGCCATCGGAATTCCCACCCATCACCTGCTGCTCGAGGCGATGCGCCGGCTGGACGAAGAGCAGCGCTAGGACCCGACCAGGTGTTCAGCGGGCTGCTAGTTTGAGGCGGGCACCGCGTGGGATATGCTGCTGAGGTGCGCTTGTGCCATCAATGCGGCGCGTCGGTCGAGGATGCCGCGCGCTTTTGTTCTGCATGCGGAACGCCGTCCGACGAGCAAGAGCCGGGCGGCGCCGCGGACCCGCTCATCGGGCGCGTAGTCGGTGGGTCCTATCTCCTGCAGGAGGTCGTGGGCGTAGGGGGCATGGGCCGCGTTTACAAGGCTGAGCAGTCTACCCTGGGACGCACCGTCGCGGTGAAGGTCATCCACCCCCATCTTCTCGGCGACGAACAGACCGTGGCGCGTTTCTACCAAGAGGCGCGCGCCTCCAGCCGACTGAACCATCCCAACAGCGTCAGCATCATCGACTTCGGGCGGACCGATGACGGGATCCTCTATCTGGCAATGGAGTTCTTGAGCGGAAAGGACCTGGCCCTCGTCATGCACGAGGAGGGCCCGCTGCCGGTAGAGCGCGTGTGCAACATCTTGGTCAACACCCTGGACGCTCTCGGGGAGGCGCACGAGCTCGGGATCGTGCACAGGGACTTGAAGCCCGAGAACATCATTCTGCGTCCCCTCCGGTCGGGGGAGGACCTGGTCAAGGTGGTCGACTTTGGGCTCGCCACCATAGTGGGCAAAGAGAGCTCGATCACCAAACCGGGCCTGGTCTGCGGGACGCCCGACTACATGTCCCCTGAGCAAGGACGGGGCGACCGTGTGGATGGTCGGGGTGACATCTATGCGCTCGGCGTCGTGCTCTTCGAGCTCTTGACCGGGCATCTTCCGTACATCGACGACACGCCCACGCGGGTCGTCCTAAGGCACCTCAACGACCCGATTCCCGATCCGCGCGAAGCGAGCCCAAACCGCGACATTCCCGATCGTCTCGCGGAAGTGACGATGAAGGCGCTCGCGAAGAAGGCGAGCGATCGCTATCAAGTCGCCCGAGACATGCAGGAGGCGCTGCGGGGCGCTCTGGAGGACTTGCGGGTCCTTCGCGCATCTGTGACGCCTTGTCCGAGCTGCGGGGCGCCAACCTCACTCGCTCAGAATTTCTGCGGTGAGTGCGGTGGCCGCCTAACGGGAGTGCCACCGTCTCTCGGCAGCAACCGTTCACTCCGCCCCTCTTTCTACCCCGCGCTCGGATCGCAGCGGCAGTTCGTCGGACGTGAAGAAGAGCTCCTCATGATTCGGGAACACCGACACACCGCTTCCGAGGGGGCCCATTGGGTTCACGTGTTTGGTGAGGCCGGCGTGGGCAAGACCCGATTCCTCACGGAGATCGCCGAGCTGGCGGCGGCTGAAGGAGATCTGGTCATCGGGGCGGGAGCTCATTCTACTGGGGCACCTGTCCCGTATTCCGCGATTCGAACCATTTTGGCCGAGCTGCTCGAGGTCGACGACTCCGAGCTCGCGAGGATGGCGAATCGCGGGGATGAGCTCGGTTCCGCGCTGGCTGGCGCCGGCGTCGATGAGGTCATGAACCCGGCGGGTTTGCAAGGGGGAGACGGTCGGTCGCGCACGGGGGCGGTGGCCGAGGCACTGGCTTGCGCGGTGCGACGCGGCCGGAGTCGCGCTTCGAGCGGCCGCGTGATGTTGATCGTCGACGATCTTTCCTATTGCGATGGACTCACCCAACGGACCGTGATCGAGCTGGCGCGAGCACTGGGCAATGAACCCGTGCTTCTCGTGACGGCGGGTGACCACGATCGGGGCGTCCTTGCCGACGAGGTGGTCCGTCTCGACGGCTTCGACGCGGCGGAAGCAGAGCGATTCCTGGCCGGGTCTTTCCATCTTCGCCTCGTCTCGGGCCTTCAGCATCTCACCGAGGCGATCGGCGGCAACATCTTGCCGTTGCACTTGGAGCAACTCGAGGCGCTCGGAATTTCTCCGGACGACGGCCCTCCGCCTCGCATGGCCGACGCGATCGCGCAACGGGTCGAACGTCTCGAAGTCGACGCGCAGCGCCTTCTGCAGGCCGCGGCGGTGCTCGGACGGACCTGTGATTTGGATCTGCTCCGATCGATTTCTGGGAACGACGGACTGCTGGGACTCGATGAGCTCGCAGGGAATTCACTCGTTCAACTGGACGGCTCCAAGGTGAGTATCGTTCATCCTTTCATTGCGGATCTCGTAGCAGCGTCGATTCCGGCCGAGGCGCGCCGTCAGCTTCATCGTCGCGCGTACGAACTCTTGAGCGAGCGCCGCGCGCCGCAAGAAGTTCGGGCGGTTCATGCGTTTCGCGGCGTCGACTCGGTAACGAGTCTGGTCGTGCTCGAAAAGGCCGGAGACGCCGCCATGGCCCGGGGCGATCACCTGGGCGCCGTCCTCGAATACCGTCGCGCTCTAGAGCTCGCCAGGCGCGAGACCTTGGAGAGCGGCGACACGGTCTATGATCGGGCGATCGCGACGTTCAGCCGGAAGCTCGGTGAAGCGCTCGCGCGCTCTGGAGATGCGGCCGGCGCCGACGGGGTGTTACGCGAGGCGGTCGATCTCACCATGCCCAAGAGCGCGGATCGTGCGAAGATGTTGTTGTCGCTCGGCAGAATCGCTGCGCGTCGCGACCGACCTCGAGATGCCATGCGTCATTTCGGACAGGCGCTAGAGCTGGTTGCGGGCGTCGAGCCTTCCGTGGAGTCGCACCTGCAAGTGGCGATTGGGCGAATTCGCAGGATCGAGGGTGATCCGCACCATGCGGCCAATGCGTACCGGCGTGCGCTCGAGCTTTTCGCCGAGATCGGTGCGCCGGCAGAGACGATCTCGCGAACCCGCCTCGAGCTCGCCGACGCGCTGACGGCGGCGGGCGATCATGAGGCCGCCCATGAAGAGCTCGCAAGCGTGGAAGGGGAGAGCAGGACGCGCAGTAGCAAGAGTCTGACGGCGCGCGCCGTTGGTATGCTCGGCACGATTGACGAGTTGGCCGGTCGGGCGCGAGATGCGCAGGGCCGCTACGAGGAAGCCGCCGCCTTGGCAGCCCAGGCCGGGGACGCTCCCGGCTATCGACGCTGGCTTTCGGCGAGCAAAACGCTCCGAGCGAGCCTCTGACACTCTGCTATGCTTCGCCGCATGCGGCGCCGCTGCTGGATCTGCGTTCTTATCGCTGCATGGGGTTGCGACCCCTACGGTGACTTCAGCACCGGTGACGGGGAGATCTACAAGGGCGACATTGCCGGCGTCAATGACCCAGAGAACTGTCCCGAGGGGATCGACTGCTCGTTCCTTCGGCGCGGATTTCCGTCCGGGGTGACGCTGGGCCTCACCTTCGATGCCGATCAGCAGTACCAGAATCCGGGCATGATCTCGACCAGCGGCGAACCGTGCGGCCCGACGTTCACCGATACCCCTTTGCTCGCGATTCCTCCGCTCGCGCACGATCAACTCGGGCTCTATGAGTTTCCGGGCGGCGGAAGGGTTCGAAACTTCATGTTCGTTGTGCGCCCCGATACCGGACCGCTAGCGGGGCGAGACGCCATGGTGTTCTTGTCCCTAATCCGCGGTGGCAACATCGAGGTGCGCATCGTGGCCGGTCCGGGTTTGGTCATCTGCGATCCCTCAGACTGTGATCTCATCAACTCCGGTCAATGCGACTACTTCGGCGTGTTCGCGCTCGAGCGGGAGCAGCTTTGATGCGAGTGCTCGGGATCGAGAGCTCGTGCGACGAAACCGCTGCGGCATTGGTTACCGAGACGGGCGAGGTTCTGGCCGACGTCGTGGCCAGCCAAATCGCGACGCATGGTCCCTATGGCGGCATCGTGCCCGAGCTTGCTTCGCGCGCGCACATGCGTGCGATCATCCCTGTCGTTCGCGAGGCGCTCGCCAGCTCGCCCAGCGGGCTGCGTGGCATCGACGCAATTGCCGTGACACGAGGGCCGGGATTGGTTGGCTCGCTGCTCGTCGGCGTGCAGGTTGCCAAGGCTTTGGCGTGGAGCGTTGGCAAACCGCTGATCGGTGTGAACCATCTCGATGGTCATCTGTTGGCGGTGTATCTGTGGCGGCCTGGTCAAGAGGGGTCGCGCAGCCAGCCCACGATGCCCTACGTTGCCTTGCTCGTGAGTGGTGGGCACACGGCCCTCTACCGCGTCGAGAGCCCGGCCGACATCCTGCTCCTGGCGCAGACGCGCGACGATGCAGCCGGTGAGGCGTTCGACAAGGCCGGCAAGCTTCTCGGCTTGGGGTACCCGGGAGGTCCCCTCATCGACCGGCTAGCCGCCGGTGGGAACCCGGAGGCGTTTTCGTTTCCGGTCCCAATGGGATCTCGAAAGACGCTCGATTTCAGTTTTTCCGGTCTCAAGACCGCGCTCGCGCGCCAGGTGCAACAACACGGCGTTCCCGACGACCAGAAGACGCTAGCGGACATCTGCGCTTCGTTTCAGGGGGTCATCGTGGATAGTTTGGTCCGCAAATCGATCCTCGCTTGCCAACGGGAGGGGCTCGACAGGCTCGTGATCACAGGTGGAGTCGCCGCGAATCGCGGGCTTCGGGC
>JBAVOF010000314.1:0-42411 GCA_049691835.1 Polyangiales bacterium | reverse complement strand
GCTCTAGGTCAGTCGTGCAGATCACGATTCTCGGAAGCGGTAGCGAAGGGAACGCGCTTCTCTTGGAGTCCGGGGATACGAGATTGCTCGTTGATGCGGGGCTCTCACACCGGAAGCTCGTTGATCGCTTCGCCGCGATCGGACGAGATGCGCCGAGCTATGTGTCGGCGCTCATCGTGACGCATGGTCATTCCGATCACGCAGCGCACGCCTCTGTGTATGCTACGCGCCTTGGCTGCACCGTACTAGCCAGCGAGGCAACGATGTCATCCATCCGCCTCCGAGCCACGGCGCACACCGAAACGTTCACGGTCGGACGGTCCTTCATCGTTGGCGATATCACCATCCGTTCGTGCTCGATCCCCCACGATGCGCCGCAAGTCGCGCTGGTCTTCGAGACGAAGGAGACGGCGGTAGGCTTGGTCACCGACCTCGGTCACGTTCCCGACCGGATCGAGCACTTCCTCGGCGAGTGTGAAACGCTCCTGCTGGAGAGCAACCACGACCCCGACATGCTCGCCACAGGCCCCTACCCCGCGGCGCTGAAGCGTCGTGTTGGCGGACGGCTCGGGCACCTGTCAAACGCACAGGCCGCTGACCTCTTGGCGCGCCTCCCGCATACCCCGAAGCGCGTCGTGCTGATGCATTTGTCGGAAACGAACAACACTCCCGGGCTCGCACAGAGCTCCGCGGAAGCAGTGCTCGGGGGTCGGAACACCGAGTTATTTTTGGCGAGGCAACGAGAGCCGCTGGCGCTCGGCCTAGCGGCAAATCGGCAACTTCAACTCTGTCTCTAGCGAGGAATGGATGGGGCTCTGGTACGACGAGACTTTTGACGAGCACACGCGGCTCGGGCTCCGGGTCAAAAACACTCTCTTCTCGGCCCAAAGCCCATACCAAATGGTCGAAGTGATCGACACGGTTGGCTTCGGCCGAGTGCTGGTCATCGATGATGTGTTCATGACAAGCGAGCGCGACGAGTTTCTCTATCACGAGATGCTCGTTCACCCTGCAATGACGACGGCCCGAAGCATCGAACGCGTCCTCGTCATCGGCGGTGGCGACGGCGGCACCGTCCGCGAGGTTCTCAGGCATGCCGATGTTCGCCAGTGCGTGATGATCGAGATAGACAGGATGGTCGTCGAAGCATCAAAGGAGCATCTCCCCGGAATTGGAACCGCCTGGGAAGATCCACGACTCGACGTCCGATTCATCGACGGCGCCGAATACGTGGCGGCGAGCGCCGACGAAGGATACGACGTCATTCTGCTCGACAGTACCGACCCAGTGGGCCTGGGCGCGGCGCTCTACGACGAGGCCTTCTATCGAGGATGCAAACGCATGCTGGTTTCCGGAGGCGTCATGGTGCTTCAGAGCGAATCACCGTTGTTGACCATCGACCTATTCGTCGAGATCCAACACAAGCTCCGCGAGCTCTTTTCGGAGGTGCACCCGTACATGGGTCCGGTTCCGCTCTACGGAACCGGAACCTGGAGTTGGACCTGGTGCTCGGACACCGGAGAGCCCATGCGCCCATTCCCAGAGCGCCAGGCGGCTGTCGTGAACGGTCTGAAAGCGTACAACGGAGACGTCCACCGGGCCGCCTTCGCGCTCCCCAACTACGTCAAACGGGCCCTAAAACTGTAAGCGGCATCTGAGCACGCCGAAGCTCGCTGTCCTACGGCCCTACGGCGGGACTCTACCAACGAAGCACCAACTTGCCGAACGTCTCGTTGGCGTCCATTCGTCGGTGCGCCGACTGCACGTCGGTCATCGGCAAGACCTCTTCGATTATCGGTTCCAGCTCGCCCGTGGCAAACCGACCCAGCATGTTCTCGGTGAATGAACGCGTCAGCTCCACCTTTTCCGTGGATGAGCGGCTACGAAGAACGGACCCGTGAATCGAGGCTCGTTTCGCGAGGAGCGTGCCCAATGCAAGCTCCCCCTTCACGCCGCCCATCAACCCGATCACGATGATACGACCCTTCTTCGCAACCACTTGAACGTTTTGGACCAGGTAGGCCGCTCCAATGGTATCGAGAATCACGTCGGCGCCCCCCGGCACTGCGGCGAGAACGGCATCCGCAAATCGGCCATCCTCGACGAGGACGGAGTGGGCGAGACCGAGCTCCGCACACCGGATGAGCTTATGCGCGGTCCGTGAGGTGCCGACCGATATGGCGCCAAGGGCCGCGGCGATCTGGATTCCGGCGGTGCCGACACCGCTCGCGACGGCGTGGAGCAGGACCGTCTGACCAGTCTCCAAGCCACCCTGCAGTACGATGGCATCGTAGGCCGTCAGGAACGCTTCGGGGATGGCTGCTGCGGCTTCCAGCGACAGCCCAGGTGGCACCGGCATCAGTTCCCCGCCCTCGGTCAGCACACGCGTCGCCATCGCTCCGCCACCCACGATACCCATCACCAGGTCGCCGGGTTTCCATGTGCTCACCGCTTGGCCGACCGACTCGACCACCCCGGCAAACTCGAGGCCGGGCACGTCCGGTGGGACGCCGAGAGGCGCCGGATAGAAACCACGACGCTGCAAGCAGTCGGCACGGTTGAGGCCGGCCGCAGCGACCTCGACGAGCACTTCTGACGGCCCAGGATTGGAAACCTCGATCTCACCGAGCTCGAGGACCTCAGGACCACCGGATTCACGAATACGAATCGCGCTTGCTTTGGGCATGCGGCGAAGCGTAACGCGTCGGGGGCGTCCGTCCAGGCCGGCCCCGCGTGCTAGATTCCCGCCGGTGAGCGCGAACGTCGGACTGCTGCTGCATGGTTGGGCCAAGCGAGATCCGCGGCGCACCGCCGTCATCGACTCTGGACGCGACGATCTGACCCTCAGTTATGGGGAGCTCGATCGCCAGGCCTCCCGGGTTGCGGCGCACCTGCGCGAGCGCGGCCTGGGCGTTGGTGATCGGGTTGCGATTTGCACCGCAAACGGGCTGGACTTCGTGTCCGCCTGGTTTGGGGCCGTCTACGCTGGCTGCGTCACGCTTCCGATCCCGATGATGTCCACGGCTCATGAGGTCGCATTCCGACTGCAGCACGCGCGCTGCAAGGCGCTGCTCACCGACACCGACCGGTCCGAGGTTGCCCGTGAAAGCACGTCAGGTGCGGGAACGGCCTGCGAGGTTCTCCTCGTCGAGGATGCGATCGCCAACACCAAGCGCGAGGCGAGTCCGCGCGAAGTCTCCCCCGACACCTTGGCGATGCTGCTCTACACTTCGGGAACGACGGGCGCGGCCAAAGGGGTTTGCATCACGCACGGGTCCCTAGGAGCACACACCAGGGCGCTAGTCGAAGAATCGCTGCTGCTTACCGAAGAGGATCGCATCCTTGGAACGCTGCCCCTCAGCCACTCCTATGGCATTCGAATGACGCTATTGGTGCCATTCCATGCGGGCGCGCGCACGGTGTTCGTTCCCAGGTTCTCGCCCACGCGCACGCTCGAGCTCTGCACCAACCATCGAATCAGCTGGCTGCCCGGCGTGCCGACGATGTTCGTCGCCTGGTCCAAGGCGAGCGCGCAGACCAAGCCACCATCTCTTCGATGGTGCATGAGCGCGGGCGCGCCACTCCCCGAAGACGTCCGGGTGCGCGCGGAGGAGCGATTGGGGGCACCGGTGCGCCAGGGCTACGGGCTCACGGAGGCGACTTTCTCTACCATCAATGCTCCACCGGATCTGGCCGTTCCCGGATCCTCGGGCATGCCCGTGGCAGGCGTCGAGGTGCGGATCGCCGATGACTTTGGCGACGAGCTGCCGAGGGGCGCGCATGGGGAAGTTCTGATTCGCGGTCAGAACGTGATGGCGGGCTACCTCGATGACAAGCTCGCAACGGCGCACGCCATGCGCGGCGGCTGGCTGCATACCGGCGACATCGGCTTCCTGGACGACGCAGGCCGGCTAACGATCGCCGACCGGAGCAAGGATCTGATCCTACGCGGTGGCGCCAGCATTTATCCTTCGGAAATCGAGAACGTCCTGGCTCATCATCCAGCGATTCAAGACGTGGCCGTAGTGGGGCAACCTGACGACTACTACGGTGAGGAAATCGTCGCGGTCGTCGTACGAACCGACCTCGTCACGGCAACGGCGCTCGATCTCTGGGTTCGGGAGAAGCTGTCTGGCTACAAGGCGCCGCGGCGATACGCATTCGTCGAGGAGCTCCCCCAAGGGACCAGCGGCAAGACTTTGAAGCGACGACTCAGGGACCAGCTCGAATCGGGAGAGATCATCGCCGAGGACTTACCGTGAGACGGGGCGGCTCAGCACCTCGAACGCAGCGACCATCACGACCGATCCGACGAGCAAGCCAACCCACGGCCCGTACCAACCTGCGGCCACAGGGACCTCTGCGCAAACTAAGCTCACGCCTCCGATCAGCAGAGCATACGGCAGCTGCGTTCGAACGTGATCCATGTGGTCGCAACTGCTTGCCATCGAGCTGAGGACAGTCGTATCGGAGATCGGAGAGCAGTGGTCGCCCCATACGGAGCCGGCAAGGATGGACGAGACGGTGCCCAGGAGGATCGTCTCATTGCCCGGTGCAATCTGGTGAGCGAGCGGCACGGTCAGCGGGAAGAGGATCGCCATCGTGCCCCACGACGTGCCCGTCGCGAAGCTGACCAATGCCGCCATGATGAAAACCGTTGCTGGAATCCAGGTCGGAGAGATCCAGTCACCTACCGCGCCGATGAGGAATGAAGCGGTGCCGAGGTCGCGACACACAGCGCCGAGCGACCAGGCCAAGACGAGGATGACGGCCGCAAAGAGCATCGACCGCATGCCGGACACCCATGCGTCGATCGACTTGTTGAATGTCAGTGCGCCGCTCCCAACCGCAAGGGCGAGCGCGACGAGGCAACCGGCACCAGTCGCCCACAGCATCGCCGCGGTGGAGCTCGCCTGCCCCACAATTGTCCGAAGCGAAAGCTCCGTCCCCGCGGATAGGGTCTTGGCGCGGCCATCGACATAGATCCCAATCGCCGCGGCGACGACCAGAACGACGACCGGAATCAAAGCGTTCATCGGACGGCCAGGAACGTCATCAGAGACCGCGGCCTCATGGAAGTCCGAGGCGGGTTGAGAACCGGGGCGCGACACCAAACCTTCTTCGGCTGCGCGCCGTTCTGCGGACAACATGGGGCCAAAGTCACGCCCACGAAACCCGAGCCAGCCGACGAAAAGCAACATCAAAATGGGATAAAATCGAAACGGGATCGTTTCGATGAACGTGAGATACGCGTCCCTCTCGATACCGAGGTGGGTCAATTGATCTCCGATGTAGCCGACCTCCACACCGATCCACGAAGATACGAGCGCCAGGCTAGAAACCGGGGCCGCGGTAGCGTCGACTAGGAACGCCAGCTTCTCTCGGCTGATGCGTAGGCGGTCGGTAACAGGGCGCATCGCCGAGCCAACGAGCAGCGAGTTGGCGTAATCGTCGAAGAAGACCAACAAGCCGAGTAACCAGGTGGTCAGTTGGCCGCGGCGGCGACTGGTAGTATCAGTGCTCACCCAAGACGCAAGCCCCTTGGCACCCCCGCTTTGCGTCATCAGCCCTAGCATCCCGCCAAGCAATAAGCTGAACACCAGGATCGAGGCATGCCCGTGATCGGCCATCGCGTTGACGATGTACGTGTCCAGCAATCGCGCGAAGGCAGCCACCGGCGACAATCCCGAGGCCAAGAAGGCTCCGCACCAGACGCCCAGGACTAGCGCAAGCAGAACGTGACGCCACAGTAACGCGAGAACGATCGCTAGGAGTGGCGGGAGAATCGACGTCCAATCGGGTAGGCGCTCGGATCGCCCCGCGGGGGCAAGCTCGACCGCCGCGGTTGATGTGATATTTTGAGGAAGGCTCTGAATGCTCGTGGGAGCCCCGCCGTCATCCGGATTGGCGCTCGCCCTCACGGCCGCGAAAGCAGCGACGAGAACCAGAATCAGGAAGACCGCACGCATGGCCGAAGTCAGACATAGTCAGGAACGCCACCGCTGGTCAATTTTGACCACGGGCCTGCTCGTGCTCTGCATCATCGTGGTGACTCTAGCTGCCCCGTCCAGGTCGCTGTCGAGCAACGATCAGCTCACGGACGAGGACAAGAAACTGCTCGCCACGGGCGAGCTGGTCGTGAAACACAAGAGCGAGCAGCGTGGCTCGCTCAAGTTGATTGGCGGGCAAAGCTGGCAACTCGTCGGCGTGCCGATCGATGTCGCATGGCGAGCCCTCACCGACTTGCCGGGTTACAAGAACTTCATCCCCCTCGCGACCGAGACCGAGATTCAGCGCCAAGCTGGAGAGGAGGCAGACCTTGCCGTTCGACAGCAATGGGGCCCGGTCGACGTTCGCTATGTACTGCAAACCACCCTCGATCCCAAACAGCGCACGGTGGTGTTCCGAGTCGATCATTCGAAGCAACACGACATTCGCGCCGGATGGGGCTTCCTGCGACTACGTCCGTACAAGCGAAACCAGACCCTCGTATCGTTCGGCGCTTTGGTGGACATCGGCGATGGCGTCTTTGTCTCCGTCATTCGCCCCGCCGTCCGGAAGGACATGTTGCGAATACCGCATCATTTCAAGAAGCACCTCGAGGGTGACGGCGGCCAGCTCTATCTAGACGCGCTCTAGATCAGCTTCTTGATCCAGCGAAGCTTGCTGGCCGAGTACGGTGGGACGAGTATCGGCGGTTCCGCGAAGATCGGTTTCTTGAGCACCGAGCGGCGGTGCGAGAAGGTCTCGAATGAGTGGCGCCCGTGATAGGCGCCCATGCCGCTTTCACCCACGCCACCAAATGGCAGCTGGGGCACTCCAGCGTGAAGCCAAACATGATTGAACGTCGTACCCCCGGCGCTGGTTCCGTTCAGGACACGGCGTTGCGCGTCCTGGTCACGCGAGAACAGGTAGAGCGCCAGGGGCTTTGCCCTCCGGCGGACGAACTCGATCGCCGAATCGACGCTCGGCACGGGGATCACCGGAAGGACCGGTCCGAAGATCTCCTCCTGCATCACCGCATCGTCTTCCCTGACGTTCCTGAGGATCGTCGGCGCGATATAGCGTTCGGACGCATCGGTATCGCCCCCTGTGACCACGTCCCCGTCGCCGATGAACCCGATCAGCCGGGCGTGGTGACGCTCGTTGACGATTCTGGCGAAGTCGGGGCTCTGTTTGGGGTCGTCACCATAGAACTCGCGAATCGCAGAAACCATCCGGTTGACGAGGCCATCGTGAACCTCCTCGTGCACCAAGACGTAGTCGGGGGCCAGGCAAGTTTGACCCGCATTGAAGTACTTCCCGAACACGATCCGTTTGGCCGCCGTGTCCAAGTCGGCGGTCTGGTCCACGATGCAGGGGCTCTTTCCGCCTAGCTCCAGAGTGACAGGTGTGAGGTGCTGCGCGGCAGCCTCCATGACGATACGCGCGACCCTGCCGCTCCCGGTGAAAAAGATGTGGTCCCAGTTCTCTTGCAGGAGCACGGTCGTTTCGGCGGCGCCGCCTTCCACGACTTGAACCGCTCGTCGATCGAGATACTTTGGCAGCCACTTGGCGACCAACGCAGACACGTTCGGAGCCATCTCGGAGGGCTTGAGCACGACGCAGTTGCCGGCTGCGAGCGCGCCGATGAGCGGGAGGACCAGAAGGTGTAAGGGGTAGTTCCACGCCGCGATGATGACTGTTACACCAAGCGGCTCTCTGTAAACGTAGCTGCGCCCGGGCATCGCAACGAGCGAGGTGCGAACACGCTCGGGTTTCATCCAGCGAGCCAGATTCCTGCGCGTGAGTCGAAGCTCGGAAAGCGGCAGACCGATCTCCGAAACGAAAGCCTCGAGCGCAGGTTTTCCAAGGTCTGCGCGAAGGGCATCAAGAATGTCTTGCTCGCGCTCCATGAGGAAATGCTCGAGCGCATCCAGCTGCGAAAGGCGCCAACGGAGCGATCGGGTCGACCCGGTTGCAAAATGAGCACGAAGAGCGCCCGACAGCGCGGAAGCTGTGGCAGGGGCGGCGGTATGAGGGGCGGGAACGAGGTGCAATCCGGGCATGGGCTATGCTCCTGCGGCAGGGATTCCTGCAGAATTGTCTTTAGATTCTAGGTAGTTCCGTCAATGGTGAAACAATTCGGAAATCGTTTCGATCACTGTATAATCGCCGAACGGGGTACGTCACTACTCAACGGAGGCCCTGATGCCCAGCAACGAACGCAATTGGCAACCCGCGAAGAGACCAGCGCCCTGGTGGGCGCATATCCTACGTTGGTGGCTGTAGCCGGGCGCTAAGCCGCGAGGCTCAGGCTCTCGTTGGCGCCGCCGCTGGCGGGCGCGTCCGGGGCACAGGCCTGGCCGCTGTCGCGACGGCGTCCTTCTTCCAGGACGTGCTCCGGAACCTCTCGAATATCCCACACCACCCCCAACCAGCTCAGCGTCTTGAGCACGTAGTATGTCACGTCCACTTCCCACCAGTAGAAACCGTTTCGACACGAAGACTGATAGTGATGGTGGTTGTTGTGCCAGCCCTCTCCAAGTGTCAGTAGGGCGGTCAGTAGGTTGTTTCTGCTCTGGTCCGAGGTGTCGAATCTTTTTTTGCCCCAGACGTGTGTGAGCGAGTTGATCAGAAAGGTGTTGTGCCAGAGCAGCACCGTGCTCAAGAAGAAGCCGATGAACAAACCCGGCCAACCGGCGATGAAGAAACACGCGATCGCAAGTGCAGCCGGAGGAACGGCCCAGTACTTGTTGAGCCAGCGGAGCTCGGGGTACTTCGCGAAGTCGCGGATCTTGTCCCAGCGGGTCTCTTCGGTGTCGTCGAAAATCCATCCGAGGTGCGCGTACGCGAAGCTAGCTTGCACCGGCGAGTGTACGTCTCCCGGTTGATCCGAGAGCTTGTGATGCACACGGTGGTGCGCCGCCCACCAGAGCACACCTTTTTGGGAGCTGCTTTGTGCCAGAACCGCTAGAAAAAATTGAAAGGCTCGACTCGTCTTGTATGTCCGGTGCGAGAAGTATCGGTGATAGCCCGCGGTAACCCCCCAAAGGCGAACCAACAGCAAGACGAAGCACAGCACGAGCGACTCCCAAGTCACCCCGGACCAGAACGCTCCGAGCACGGCCAGGTGAGAGAGCACGAATATCGTGGATCGCCGCCACTGCTCGGCACGGCTCAGAGAGCCAACCGGTGGATCAGCGTCCAAGACCTTCATTGTCATGACCCGCAGATTACCCCAGCCGCGTCCCGAGCACCGTCACGGTTCAGTCCCGTTTTGTCATAGTTGTGTAACAAAAGCGGCGCTCGGCAGCGGTTTGAGAGAGCTCAGACGACGAACTTGTAGCCGGCTCCACGGACGGAGAGAAAGTGGGTCGGCGAGCTGGGATCATCTTCGAAGCGGCGGCGCAGGCGCGAGATGAAGTTATCCACCGTCCGGGTGTTGCCGTAGTTGCGAAGCTTCCACACGCGCTCGAGCAGCTCGGTCCTGCTGAGGACACGGCCGGGGTTCTCCGCGAAGTAACGAAGAAGATCGAGCTCCAGCTGGGTCAGCTGAACCGCCTCACCCGATACCGTGACCTCGTGGGTGTCGAAGTTGATCCGGGCCTCGCCAAAGGACAGGGTCGCAGCCTTGGCGCTGTTTCCGGTGACGTGCTCCCAGCGCTGACGACGGAGCACCGAACGCACCCGGGCCAGCAGCTCGTTGAGCTCGAACGGCTTGACCATGTAATCGTCTGCACCGGCTTCCAGGCCGAGAACTCGGTCTTCAGGGGAGGAGCGTGCGGTGAGCATGATCACGGGCACGAAGTTCCCCGATTCGCGAAACCTCTTGCAGAGCTCGAAGCCGTTGACGTCGGGCAACATGACGTCCAGCACGATCGCATCGTAGCCCTTTGGATCGAGCAAGCGCTGGCCGGCCTCCTTGGCGTTTGCGGCGACGTCGACGCGGTAGCCTTCGAGCTCGAGATTCAGTTTGAGGCCGGCCGCAAGGTGATCCTCGTCTTCGACAATCAACAGCCTCTGCGTTTCACGTTCCGGCATCATCCGCTCGTTGTGCGGGTGGCTGGGAGCTCGACGCGCATGGTGGTGCCACGTCCGGGCCCTTCAGAAAACGCTTGTACATCACCGCCTAGCTGCTGGACCAGCGCCCAAACGACAAAAAGCCCAAGACCCGTGCCTCGGCGCTGTCGAACCTCTTGATCCTCGACACGGTAGAACCGGTGAAACACTCGCTTCAGATTCTTCCGATCGATTCCGATCCCCTCGTCGCTCACCTCGAGCCTCACCTTCTTTTCGGAATCCCTCCGTCCCACAACCTTGACGCGTGCCGGACGATCCGAGTATTTGGCGGCATTATCGATGAGGTTGTTGACGATGATCTCGAGTGCGCCGCGATCGGTGGTAACGACCAACTCTGGATCGACGTCCACGCAAACCTCGTCGGTTCCGAGCCTGTGCCGGTTTCGAACGGCCTGGGCGCACTGTTCTGCAAGCTGCGCAAGCGGCACGTCGCTGAGGTTTAACATGCCTGGCCGCGCGTAGGACAAACGATTGGCTTCGAGGACATCATCGATGAATGCGCGCAGACGGTCGACGTCCTCGCGCATCATGTGACGGAGCTGCTCGCGCGCCGCGTCGTCGAGACCCTCGCGGCCGAGCGTGTCTAGACACAGCTGCAACGATGCCAGTGGGCTCTTCAACTCGTGCGTGACGGAGTCGATGAAGCTGTCTTGCTTTCGCACCTCGATGATCCCGCGAGCAAGCGACACGACGAACAAGACCAAGACGACGATGATCAACACGAAGGACAGCGCGCCAAGCACGAGCAGCCAGACGTCTCCAGCAACGTCTGCCGAACGGGTGATCTTCTGCCCGAGAAGGAACGACCAGCCCACCAGGAGCCCGATGCTCAACAGGACGGTGATCGCCCCCAGGGTGATCGGGATCGAGATCGAAGACCGGATCTTGCGCCGACGTGCCATGGATTCAATCGCGCCGAATCAGCGGCCTCGCAGCAAGCGCCATAGGTTATCCTGCTGCCATTGCTGGGCCGCGCTGTGCCACTCGAAGCTCCGCTCACGTTTTCGAAACGCCCGAGTATGATAGTGGTGGCGGCCGTTGCGCAATATGGCGGGCATCTCATGGTGGAGCATTTCGTGAAACACCACGGCCTGCACAAAGAAGCCCGGAACCCAAGGCTGATCGAGAACGGCGTGAATCCGGATCAAGCGCTCCTCGGGTAGGTACGTCCCGAGTTGCAGCGAACGCTGGCGCCGCTTCGGTTGAACCCGCTTGCCCCACGCGATGCGGACATCAACCGAACCGCCAAAGTGCCGCCGCGCCAAGTCATCCAAGATGGCCCGCAGGTCATGGTGACGTCCTTCGGAGCGCAAGGTCTCCTGAGGAGGGCCGGCTGCGACGAATCTGGAACGATTGTCCTCGACGAAGCGGTCGATCACGCCGGCCGCGCGGGCGTCGCTGTCGCTCAGGTAGTCACCCACCGCGTCCAGGATGTCCTCTTCGGCGGTCAAAAACATGTGATGGAGACGAACCTCCAGGCGACCTCCCCTTGGGCGGGCCGAAAGCATGGTGCTCCGGTTATCGGTGACGACGAGGCGAATTGGCTGCCCCAATCGCTGCGCCAGCGCCCGACTCCAACCAGAAGCACGCGCGTACGCCCGGTCCAGATCGTCCTCAGGACGCTCCGCAACGGCGTGCCCCGCGATCGACGGCGGCTCGCCGGCAAACTCGAAGGAAAGTTGGGCCACGTTACTTTGGGCTAGATGTTTGATGCATCCTTGTCAACCGCGCTTTCGGATACGCGATCGGCAGGCTAGAATCACGGAGGATGCGCGTTGCAACCAGGGACCGGCTCGAAGGCTTGACGGCCTTGCACCGACTGCCGACCTTGGAGCAGCGGGAGGCGGCCTGGCGGCAGGGCATGGCAACGCTCGCCCGTGCGGTCGTCGATGAGCGTCGACCAGTCCCGCTCGAAGGACTCGATCCCGAGGCTCTTCTGCGTAGCATGGAGTTTGCGATGGAGGCCGGTTTGGTCGATGCCCTCGACTGGCTCTCGCGGCCTTCGGCTGCGGCAGCGCTGTACGAGGTAGCTGCCGCCCTGCCCGCGAGCCCGATCAAGCGTGAGCTCGGAAGGATGGTCCTTCAACGTCTTCGTAGCGGTGATGCAGCCACGTTCGTGTCCGTCGCAACCCAGCTCGCTCTCGGATCTCAGCGGGCGCTCAGCGGCCAGTCGATGCGTGCGCGCGTCGCACTCGCGTTGAGCTTGCCGATTGGCACGGTGAACAACGTCGATGCTCTCGCGCTCGCACTGATCTCTCGGCCGGATTCGAGCCGCGATTGGCTACGCATACCGGCACGTGGATCGCTTCCCTCCCGACGTCTTGCCGCCCGACTGTTGGAACGCGCGGCGCGCGAAGCGGCACGTCGTGCGGCCGAGGGCGACGATGCGGGAATCCGAGTGTTTTGCACAGACGCCATCCGCGAGGCGTGGGACCGACTCCTCGGGGATCGCGAGACTCTCGTTTGGCGACACGTAGCCTCCGCCAGAGGCCTGCTTTGCGTCTCAATGCCGACTCTCGGACAAGAGGTACAGCGCCACCTCGACCCGGAGTTCACCATCACCGAGTGGCGGCGCGCGGCAGTTTCGCTGGCCGCAAGCATCGCGGTCGATCCTGAGGAGGGTCTGCGACGGTGCCGCGAGCTCCTCCAGTCGGTTATCTTTCAGCAGGACCACGGGATCGCCGCCGCAATGATCGCCGGACTTCCAAGCGCAGCCGAAAGCCACCCGGCCGTGGTCGAGTCCTTGCTCGATCAGCTGACCCGCGTTGGGGGATTGGACACCGCAGAGGCCTTGGTCGAGCTCCGGCGCGAACGCGTTCGTCCGGACTTTGCGAAGGACGCCGCGAAGAGGGCGGAGGTACACCTGCGCAAGTCGATCGCTCAAGGCGGTGACGAAGACACAGGCCGCACCGCGCTGATGACAGCTCTCGCCGACGAGCTTCGCGGCACTCGAACACGGGGCCAGCCCGTGCTCCTCGACATGATATCGGATGCGCTCGAGACGTTCGCAAGCGAGGGAGCCTACGAAGCGGCACGTGCGGCCCAGCCCATCCTAGAGGCGGCGGCCAGGAAAGTCGGGCTCCTGGAAGGTCCCGTAACGGGCCATGGGGACCCCGATACCTCCGTGTTTCTGGCACTCCGCGAGCTAGACTCGGCGCTGTTCGAGGGCTCGACGCTGAACGACCTCCTCCTCGTCGGCGAGGACGACGATGCGCAGCGCCCGCACGACGAACGCCTGGGAGATCTCTTTCAGCGGGTCACGAATTGGCTCGTGATCCGCGAAGGCGATCCGTTGGACGAAGGCAGTCCCGTCGCGCAGTTCACGATTCGCCTGCGTCAACTGCGAACCATGCTGCATCTAGTCGATGCAGACGGACCGCAGGTCGACCCGCGAAAGGAGCTGGTCCGCCAGCGACGTCTCTTGACGCAGCGGGTTCTGCTCCACCGGGTTCAATGCGATCCAAAGAGCTCCCTGCGCCGAACGCTGTGCGCAGCGACGGCTCGCACGTGCGACGCTCTGGTGCGCGAGGACATCGCCGATGTTTCGGACATCGTCATCGCGGCTGCAGGAAACGTCTCCCATCTGAATGACTTGCGGACGATGGCCGAAGCCTCGATGGTCCCGGAGATCGAAAGCGCGCTTCGGGCGTACGCGAAGCTTCAACAAGCCGCTCGAACCGCACAGAGAGATGGGCATGGCTTGGTCGCGGCAACCGATGCGCTCAAAGCAATCGGGAACGAGCTGCCCGCGGCACGGTCCGCGCGGATCGAAGCGTTTCGCCAATCGCTCTCACTTCTCGCACGCGGGCTCCGGTCCGTCGGCGCGTCGAGCTCGCTCACCGAGGTCGCCGAACGCTCGTCCAGCACGCCACTGGCCACGCTAGAACGAGGCGTGGCGATGATGGCCCAGCTCGTCAGCGGCGCTCGGCGACGATTGGGCGCGATCGTCGAGGAGGAACCTCCAACCTCGGCCTCTGCCATCTGGGGCATGGGGCTAGAGGTCGAGCGCGCCCTTCGCGGCTCCGGCTCGGAGATCGACCAGGCTCTCTGCAGAGCAACGAGCGCCGTCGAGAGGGACTTGCCGGGTGCGTTTGCCGAGCTCACCTGCGCCGTCCTGGAGCACCTGCGCTCGCTTCCGCTAGACGGCCCGAGGCGCGCGCCGAGCCTAGCGCCGTTGGAAATGGAGTCGGACGCACCGCTTCCAGCCTGGGTGCCGCCGAGCCGGGTCGTCGGAGGTTTCTACCTCGTACGAACGGTAGGCAGTGGCGCAGTGGGCTCCGTCTTCGTCGCACGCCGCGTTGAGGAGCGGCAAGACGTAACGGCGCCGGTGTTCGCGTTGAAGGTACCCGACTATTCTGCGGCTGCCGCGCGGACACTCTCGGAGGAAGAATTCCTTCGTCTCTTTCGCGAGGAGGCCGGTGCGCTACTCGCGCTGCCGGATCACCCCAACATCGCCCGCTTCGTCACGTTCGACGCCGGCGCGCAGCCCAAGCCGATCCTGGTCATGGACCTGATAGAGGGGCCAAGCCTCGAACGCATGCTTGAGATGGGCGAGCTTTCCTTGGCCCGCGCGCGGGAGTTGCTGCTCGGCGTTGGGGCTGGGCTCGACGCGATGCACCAGGTGGGTGTTGGTCACCTGGATCTCAAGCCGTCCAACATCATCGTACGCAACGCGGACGCGGTCACGGGTGTGGGTCAACCGCCGAAGCCCGTGCTCGTCGACTTCGGCCTCGCGGGTCGGCATCTGCGCCCCGGCTGCGGCACTGCGAACTACGGAGCCCCTGAAATTTGGGGCGCCGGGAACGTATCTCGGGCCATGCCTGCCGATGTCTACGCGTTTGGATGCTTGATTTTCGAGGCCTACACCGGGAAGACTCTGTTCGACGGCAACGGCGAGGCGGTCCTGATCACCCAGCACCTCACGCACGACGGAGCCCCGGACACGGTCCGTGCGCTCCTCGACCGCCCGCAGACCCAAGGGCTCGGCGAGCTGATCGCCCACTGCCTGCGACGTGATCCCCGTGATCGGATCACGATCCGTCAAGCCCGACAACTACTGGCAAACCTGAGCCTGGGCCGCGAGGACGAGCGCTGGCCGGTGCGCATCGCCAGCTAGTCGCTTCGCCTAAACGCGAAGCGGGCCCCAGACCAAAGCCTGGAGCCCGCCGCGCCGTGATGGGCCCCGGAGGGCACCGCCGAGAGCTATTCTGCCGCGCTCTCTTCCGCCACTTCGACGACGTGGAACTCCACCCGTCGATTCTGCGCGAGCTCGTCCTTCGTCTTGGCGTCGGGAACCAGCGGACGGGTCGGCCCGAAGCCTTCGGATATCAGCCGCTCCTTGGCGACCCCGCCTCGTTTGACGAGGTACCGTACCACCGAATCGGCACGCTGCTTCGACAGTCTCATGTTGAACTTGAGACTGCCGGTGCTGTCCGTGTGCCCCTCGACCCGAACCAGCTTGATCTCGGGGTGCGCGAGCATGACCTTCGCCACGTTGTCGAGTAGCGCGTCGGAGCGCTTTTGGATCTGCGCGCTTCCGGTCTTGAAGTAGACCATCTCGAGGATCTCGAGTCGGCCTTCCCCGATCCGCACCAGCTGAGGCGCCTGGCAGCCTTGATTTTCGACGGTCCCGGGCTCATCCGGGCAGTTGTCGATTCGGTCTGGAACACCATCGCCATCGCGATCCGGGTCCGGACAGCCGTTGTTCTCCGGCGTGCCGGGCTCGTTCGGACACTGATCGTCGACATCGAGGATGCCGTCGCCATCGTTGTCCGGATCTGGACAGCCGTCCTCGTCTTGGAAACCGTCGACGTCCTCGGGGTCATTCGGGCAACCATCGTTGACGTCGAGAACGCCGTCACCATCGTTGTCTGGATCGGGGCATCCGTCTTCATCCTGGAAGCCGTCGATGTCTTCGGGCTCGTTCGGGCACTGGTCGACGTCATCCAAGATTCCGTCCCCGTCGGCGTCCAACACCTCTTCGGGCCCTGGCATCGTGTACCCGATCATCCCGACGGTTCGCCAATCGGGCGCACCGTAACCCGCCGTCACTCCCGCGCTCCCCGAGACACCCACGACGAAACCCTTCGGGTGCAGGTACTTGAAACCGCCAAGGACCTCGAGCGGTGTCTCCTCGCGGGTCCACCAGTCGACGGTGCTGTTGGCAGCAGTTCGGCCGAACGTTTCAGCGGAGATCATGAACTTGTCCTGGCCGAGCATGAACAGGAGGCCGCCCCCGAAGGTGAACTCGTTGCCCACGAAGAGATTCGGTGTGACCGCCTGGCCCTGCGTGCTCAGCTTGTAGCCGAACTGCAGCGGAATGCGGACCACGTCGCCGGCGTTCAAGGTCATCAAGAGCTCGAACCAACCGCCGATGTATGGTGACTTGTCAACCTGGCCAGCATACCTCTGCTGATTGTCGGAAAGCGAGGAGGTGTTGACCGTCAACGTCGCCTGCAAGGCGAGTTGAAATATGTCGAACCGCGTCCCGAAGAGGTTGCCTCGCGCGCCGAAGTAGACATCGCCGAAGTGGGCACCATTGGGGAGCAAATAGTCATAGTAACCCGGTGGGTTCTGAGGCAGCCCCGCTTGGGCGTTCTGCCCCGAATCGATGATGAAGTGGTAGGGGATGTCCATATAGAGGACGAGATGATCCCACAGCCCCAAGTTCCAGTTGATGTGTCCGGTCAGCTGACGATGCACCACAGAGGCGTTCGACTCGTCGCTGTTGTCCGAGAACACGAGCGCATCATCGTTGTAGTCGATGTACACCATGATCCCGAAGCGCTTGTGACCCTGGCCATCCGCAGTGCTCGTCGCAAAGCCGTCCGTGGCCAACTCGGCTGGTCGGAATTGATTCAAATCGATCTGCGTCGAGCCGGGCGCCGTGCCCTGTGCCGACGCCCCCGAGGCGGCGCTGAGCACGCCGACCCACATGGCTAGCTGTGCTGCGACCCAACCCCGATTGAACATCCCTAGGTCATCGCTCTTTTTCACTCGGTCCTCCATTTGCATCCCTGCCATCAGCCGAAGCCCCTCAATGCGCAAGACAGTGTTGCTTCTAGTACCATTTCGGCACAAAAAAGCGGAGACAATACGCTCCAGAACGCGGACCAAGAAGCCGCTGCCACAAAAAAACTCCGCTAGGATTGCATCCATGGTCTCCAAAGCTCGCTACCGCACCTCGCCGGCGCCACTGCGTGGGATGCCGCCAGGGATCCCGTACATCGTCGGAAACGAAGCCGCGGAACGATACAGCTTCTACGGCATGCGGGCGATCTTGGTCATCTTCATGACCAGATTCCTGATGAACGCCCAGGGCGAGCCCGCCCTCATGACGGACGAGCAAGCCAAGACCTGGTTCCACGGGTTCGTCTGGGCCGTGTATTTCTTTCCGATCTTCGGCGCCATCCTCGCGGACGCGTTCCTCGGAAAGTTCCGAACGATCATGGCCTTGTCGATCGTTTACTGCCTGGGCCATTTGGCGCTGGCAGTCGACGACACGCGGACGGGATTGGTGCTCGGACTCGGTCTCATCGCCATCGGGTCAGGCGGCATCAAGCCCTGCGTGTCAGCCCACGTGGGTGATCAGTTCGGCCACACCAATGCGAACCTCCTGCCAAAGGTCTTCGGCTGGTTCTACTTCTCGATCAATGTGGGCGCGCTCGCATCGATACTGTTTGCCGAGCCTCTGCTGCAGCATTTCGGCCCCTCGGTGGCGTTCGGAGTGCCTGGGGTTTTGATGGCGATCGCGACCCTGGTGTTCTGGATGGGCCGGCAAAGATTCGTGCACATCCCCCCGGGCGGCACAGCGTTTCTGCGGGAAGTCTTCAGCGCCGAAGGTCTCGCGGCACTTGCCAAGCTGTCGATCATCTACGTGTTCATTTTAATGTTCTGGGCCTTGTTCGATCAGCAGGGTTCTGCATGGGTCCTCCAGGCGCGACGGATGGACCGTCATTTCATCGTCGACTGGGACCCCTCTCAGGCGCAATGGCTCAATCCAGCCTTGGTGCTTCTCTTCATTCCTCTGTTCAACAGGGTCATCTACCCGGGAGTCGGGAGATTCTGGCGTCTCACGCCGCTGAGGAGGATCGGCATCGGGCTCTTCCTGACCGTGCCCGCGTTCCTGCTGCCTGCCTGGCTCGAAACCCGGCTCGATGCAGGCGAAAACGTCAACATCATCTGGCAGCTGGGCGGGTACGTCATCTTGACTTCCGCCGAAGTCCTCGTGTCGATCACTGCACTGGAATTCTCGTACTCCCAGGCGCCTAAGAAGATGAAGTCGCTGGTGATGGGTGCATTTTTCATGAGTGTTTCGCTCGGAAATCTCTTCACGGCCGGGGTCAACTTCGTCATTCAAAACCCGGATGGCACGAGCAAGCTCGATGGGCCGTCGTATTACTTGTTCTTTGCTGCCGCCATGGCGGTCACCGCAGTCCTCTTCGTTCCGGTCGCCATCTGGTACAAGGAGCGGACGTACATTCAGGACGAGGTGCTAGGCGAGGCGACAGCGTGAGCATCATCGATAGAGCGTGGTCCTGGGTCGCCCAGGATCCGGATCCCGAAACCAGGCTGGAGCTTGAAGCTCTGATCGACCGCGGCGATCTTGCCGAGCTCGAGGCGCGCTTCGCCGGGACGCTGGAGTTCGGAACCGCAGGGCTTCGCGGGCTGCTGGGTGCGGGCCCCATGCGCATGAATCGGGTGACGGTCGCGCGTGCAACCGCAGGGCTCTGTGCTTGGTTGAAGCAACGGGTGCCAGAGGTAACCTCCCGGGGCATCTGCGTGGGTCGGGACGCTCGGGTGAACAGCGACGTATTCGAGCGTGACGTCGTCGAAATCGCCGCTGGCGCGAGCATCCCGGTGTGGATGTTCGGCGACGTCGTACCGACGCCGATCCTAGCATTTGCGGTGTTGCAGCTTCGCGCGGCGGCCGGAGTCATGATCACCGCGAGTCACAACCCTCCTGGGTACAACGGCTTCAAGGTCTACTGGCAAAACGGGGCGCAGATCATCCCGCCCAACGACAGCGGGATCGCCTCGGAAATCGCGCGCGCCCCACTCTTCGTGCAGATTCCTCGGGCGTCGATCCAAGAGGCGCGGACCGGGGAGTTGCTTCGTGAAGCCGACTTCATCCGAGAACAGTACGTCGGCCGCATCGCCGCGGAGCTCGGGCCCTCCGGTGCTCATGCGCACGTTCGCGTGGCCTATACCGCCCTTCACGGGGTCGCAGAAGGCGTCTTCCGAGAGGTGCTTGCCCGCGGGGGCTTCGAGGATGTGCACAGTGTGGCTGAGCAGGCGGCCGCCGACGGCCGCTTTCCCACCGTTGCGTTTCCCAACCCAGAGGAGCCGGGAGCGATGGACCGGGTACTCGCTTTGGGCGAGCGGGTCAAAGCCGATCTCGCGATCGCGAACGACCCGGACGGTGACCGCGTGGCCGTTGCCGTCCGGGGCGAGCGGGGCTTCGAGCTGCTTTCCGGAAACGAACTCGGTGTGCTCTTGGCCCAGGAACTGCTCGACCGTTATCAGGGGACGGCGACGCCCGTTGTGATCTCGACCGTGGTGAGCAGCCCGATGCTCGGCTTGGTCGCTTCCTGCCATGGAGCTCGCTGGGAGCAAACCTTGACGGGACACAAGTGGATTCAGAATCGGGCTATGGAGCTCGAGCAAGAAGGCTACGCGTACGTCTTTGGCTACGAAGAAGCACTGGGATACGCGCCCTGCGCCGCAGTGCGTGACAAGGACGGCATCAGCTCCGCGCTGCTGATCACAAGCTTGGCCGCATGTCTCAAGGTTCGTGGAGAGACACTGCTGGACGCACGGGATGCACTTTGGCGCCGGCACGGGTTCTTCGCGGACCGTCAGATCTCGGTGCGGTTCGAGGGTTCCGATGCCTGGGCTCGAATGAACGAGCTGGTCGATCGCTTCCGCCAGGCGCCTCCGTCCCAGATCGGCGGACAAGCCGTGCTTCGAATGCAGGACCTGGGTCGGCAAGTGCAGTGGACCCCGGCAGGGCTGACTGCGCTCACCGGATTCGCGACGAGCAATGTCCTGATCTTCGAGCTCCAGGGCGGGCATCGGGTCATGCTGCGTCCGAGCGGGACGGAGCCGAAGCTCAAGTACTATTTCCATGCAAGCGCTCCGGTTCACCGCCGGGACGACCTGTCGGCGTCGAAAAAGCAGGCGCTCGATGTGCTCGACCGCCTGGTCGCAGACCTTGCTGCGGTCGACGGTGTCTGAGCAGAGCGCGAGCCCGACGTTGCTGGACCACGCGCGCCGATACGGGCGAGCTACCGGAGCGACGCGACGACGACGATCGCAAGGGCAGACAAGAGAAGCACACCAACTGCGCCCCATAGGAGTGCGGAACTGCGCCGCCGGCGCCGATTTCTGGGCACGGCCGGATCGTGCTTGGCTACCCGCGTCCTCTCTGCAATGAGATCTGGACGCCCGACGAGGTCTTGGAGACGCGTGGCCGTGGTTACCGGCATGGCGAGCGGATCAAACCTCGGGTCCCGCAGCGCTGCGGCGGTTGGGGCCCGGCCGCTCGGCCGAACGCCGAGCGGACGCCCCTCGACGAATGCGATCACCAGCTCGGGCCCACCGCGGCCGAGCTCGATCTGATCCCCCGCGTGCAGTGCAGCGTGCTTGATTCGCTCACCGTTCAGCCAGGTTCCGTTGCGGCTCCCTGTGTCGATCAAGAGATAGCGTCCGTCCTCGTGTCGAATTTCTGCGTGCCGGCCGGATGCGTCAAGGTCGACCTCCGGGTCGAAATTCACATCGCTGTCGGGCATGCGGCCAATTCGGATTAGATCTTGGTCGAATTCGAATTCGCGGCCCGCGTCAGCCCCTTTGGTTTGGCGGAATCGGATCATGACCGAACCTCAATCGGCGGGCGGAATGAGCACGACGTCCGCAGGGGTCCCGGGCTCCACCAATACGTCCTTGCCAAGTCGAGTCCCATCGAATTCGCGAGCTTCGAAATGATATGAGCCAGGGAGCAAGCTCAGAAGGATCGCCTCATCGAGTCGCAAAGGCCCATAGCTCTGGCCATTGACGTAGAGCTCGCCCCGATCCAGAGCCGCGCGAACCCTGACCTGAACCGGCGCCTCGTTCTCGGCGTATGCGGGTGGCGGAGGCGCAAGCGCAGCTCGGGTCGAGCTTGCGCGCCGACCTGCGCTGGCAATGGTGATCGCCGCGGCGAGGCCGAGCAGCGCCAACACGGAGGCCGCGGTTGCCCACGAGAAAGACACCGACCCAGACGGAGGGGAGCGGCTTTCGTCAGGTGCAGATCGCTGACCCGGAATCGCGCGAGGCACCATGCTTCTCACCACCTGGGGCATCGTTGGACCGACCGGGGGCTTTGCGTCGCCGCCTCTTGGAAGTGGGTATTGTTGATAGAATGGGATCGTCCCTGGTTCTGGCAAGTCCAGCGCATCGCCGTCGAAGTCGGCGACTATGCAGGTCACGTTGTCGTGGCCCCCCGCCGCATTCGCGAGGTCGATCAGGCGATTGGCGAGCTTCGGTAGCGAGCGGACGTTCGCCATTTCGATGCGGATCGCTTCGTCGGGCACCAGGCCACTCAGGCCATCAGAGCATAGAAGCACGCGGTCTCCGCGACGCAGCTCGACGAAAGTCAAATCGACGGCGACCTGCTGGGTCGTACCCAGCGCTTGGAGAATGATGTTGGAATGCTCGAATGCCAACGCTTCGGCTTCGGTGAGTTGCCCTGCCTCAATCAACTGGTTCACCAGAGATTGATCCTTGGTCACCAAGCTCAGCTGATCGCCGCGGAGGACATAGCAACGGCTGTCACCGACCTGGCCTACGAAGAGCACCTTGTCGACGAGCCCCGCGACGGTTGCGGTGGTTCCCATTCCCCGACGAGTGCGATCCTTTTTGGCGGACAGGAAAATTCGGTTGCCGGCCTCTTCGATGGAATCCACCAGGCGCCGAGCGAAATCATCGCGACCGTTGGGAGCTGCGTCACCTCTCAACAACTCGAACAGAGTGTCGACCGCCATGTGACTGGCGACCTCCCCTGCGGCGGCGCCCCCCATCCCGTCACACACCGCCAGGGCGACTCCGCGGTTCGAGACCGAGCCTGAAACCTCTTGCTCGCCGGGAAGGGGCCCGGAAGCGGAGCGGAGATCGGCGATCATCAGATTGTCTTCGTTGTGCTCTCGGATGAGCCCAACGTGGGTCTTGCCGTAAAACGCAAAACACAAGCCCTGCGGGGTGGGGCCCTTTGCCGCCTCGGGCGCGCGGCTCCAGCTCTCCAACCCGGGCGCGGGCGCCAGCGTCTCGCCTCCCTCGTTGGGATTCGACTGATCATCACCATTGCGGTGCGCGTCGCCGCTCATTCAGCCCCCGCCTGCATCCACTGACCCCGCCAAGACACTACAACGATACAGCTTACGGCCATGCTGTCGAAATCTCCACCGGTCCGAGGACCGATTTCTGCGCGATTAGGCCTCTTTCTTCAAAGAAAGCTCGGTTGGTCCGTCGCGTGGTTTGCTCATGCGGGTCGGCCGTGCCATCGAAGGCGAGGTCGTGCCCAGACAAGATTGACAGCCCTCGACGCTCTCTTATAGTAGCGCCGATTCGACCGGCCTAGAGGTTTTCTGATGGAGATCTTCCTGAACAAGCGCGCGATGCAGCGCGTCCGACTCTCGGTTGCCGATGCGATCGACGACGGTGAGATCGATGCATTGCGTGAAGACCTCGTCAGCGTCTTTTCAGACGATGACATAGAGGAAATCGAACGCCGCATCGACAGTGGTGATTTCTACGACTTCGTCTCGGAGATCCTCGACGAGTGGTCCGGCGAGGACTTGGACGAACTGATGGAGCTCATCGAAACCCAGCTCGCCGATGCCGACGTGGATCTCAAGTACACCGTGCCGGAAACCGAGGAAGACGAAGAACCGGAAGTCGAAGACGATGACGACGACGATACCGAGGATGATCTCGTCGTCGACGACGACGAAGATGAGGATGTGTAGGCACCGACGGTGCCCAATTGACAGCCCGCCCCGGTCACGCTACCAGCATCGCCGCTCTCCCGGAGAGCACTCGCTAGGCCACCGTAGCTCAGTCGGTAGAGCAACGGTTTCGTAAACCGTAGGTCATCAGTTCGATTCTGATCGGTGGCTCCAGTCGTGCGTTGACTCCGGCAACCCATCAGCGCGAGAGTCCGGACGCGCCATGCTCTCCGGCACGACCTTCGCGATCCTGGGCTTCGTGCTCGTACAATTGGCCATCGGCTACTGGGCGTCGCGCCGCGTGGCGCACGAAGACGACTATCTGGTGGCCGGCCGCAGGCTCGGGGCTTGGATGGCCGGGTTTTCGCTGTTCGTGACCTGGTTTGGTGCGGAGTCGATTCTCGGCTCGTCGGCAGCAATTCGCGAAGACGGTCTAGCCGGTGGTCGTGCAGATCCACTTGGCTACGCGCTTTCGTTACTGCTGTTCGGTGCGTTCTTTGCGGCGCGTTTGTGGCGGACGGGGTCGATGACCCTGGCAGACGTGTACCGTGACCGCTTCGGTCCAACTGCCGAGCGCGTGGCCGCGTTCGTTCTGATTCCACCATCGGTCCTGTGGTCGGCGGCGCAAATCCGAGCGCTTGGCCAGATCCTCTCATTTGAAACTCCCTTGGGGCTCGAGGGCGCGATTGTTGCCGCCACCGTGATCGCGGTCCTCTACACGTACCTCGGCGGGCTCCTCGGAGACGTCTGGACCGACATCTTCCAAGGTGTGCTCGTGCTGATCGGACTTTGCGCAACCCTGTTCGCACTCGTCCACGCGTTCGGCGGATGGAGTGAGTCGTTCTCGCGCATCGAGCCCGCGCAGCTTCGGTTGGTGGCTAAGAACGAGTCGGTGTTGGCGCGCATCAACATCTGGTGCGTTCCGGTCATCGGCGCATTGATCGCACAGGAATCCGCCTCTCGGGCGCTCGGTTGCCGAACTGCGGAGACCTCGAAACGTGCCGCCCTGCTTGCGGGCGCATTCTATCTCGCTCTTGGCGCCGTTCCGGTGCTTCTTGGGCTCTTGGGCGCGCACTATCCGATCGCGCTCGGGAGCAACGAGGATTTTTTGCCTGAGCTCGCGCGTCATACGCTCGCACCGTTCATCTACGTCCTGTTCATCGGAGCCATCGTGTCGGTGATCTTGTCGAGCGTCGACTCTTCCTTGCTGGCGATCGGCGCCCTTGCCGCGCACAACTTGTTCGCGAATCGCAACCGACCGATTGCAGACGCGAGACGCCTGTCGAGCGCACGTCTTTTCGTGATTGCGTCGGGCATTGTCAGTTGCGTCATCGCGCTTTCCGCAGACAGCATCTACGACCTGGTGCTCGAGGCCGACTCGCTCGGAACCGCTGGCATCGCTGTGATCACCATTGCAGCCCTGTTCACGCGCAGTGGAGGCCCGCTCTCGGCAAGCGCCACCCTGATGGTCGCCCTCGCCTCTTCGGCAAGCGCCAAGTACGTCTTTCACTATGAGGCCCCGTTCCTCTTGTCCCTCGGCTTGAGTCTCTTGGTATTCCTCGTCCTGGCGCCCATCGATCGACGTCGCGGGCGGCAAGTGCCGTGAGGACGCTGAGCCATGGAAGCAACGCCGCTAAACGCCCGTCTCCTCCGGGTCGCTTGGAAGGAGGAAGCTGCTACCCTTCGGGCTTTGGAAACGGTGGCTTAAATGAGAGACAAGTCGCGGAAACCGCTCGCGCTCGTGGCGGGTCTATGCTCGATCGCAGCCTTCGGATGCACTTCCACGGAGCCCTGTGCCGACGGGCCCACGGCGGGATGTGGCGAACAAGTGCCGCCAACGGTGACCGCCTGGACCCCCGTGGGCGCCAGAACGGTCGGCAACTACGATTACGGGATCATTCCCGAGCCCAATGCTTTTCACACGATGCACGTGGGGCCCAACAACGGCGACAACGTCTGGATCGCCACGGCTCCAAAGATGGAGCTCGCGTGGACCGCTGAAACCAGCTTCTACGTTGCGGAAGGTCCCACGTATGACAACGAGGGAAATCTCTACTTCAGCCCATTGTTCCCACAGGAAGACGTGTCGCTGGTGTCGCTGGATGCTGCGACGGGAGAACGCAACTGGGAGATTCAGGGCAATGGAAGCAACGCGGGAAGTGGGGCGATCCTGATACTGAACGATCCCGACAACCCTGGGCAGCAGGTCATCTACCACCTGACTTTCACCGAAGCGATGGCTCTGAAGCCTGACGGCAGCGAGATCTGGAGAGTGGCGACCGGATTGACACTACCGCCGGTCGTCCCAGGAGAGCGCTCCACCACTCACTCGTTCGGTTTCAACTATCACCCGCAAACCGATTCGGTGGTGGGGCTTACCATGAACGGCGAGATGCTCGCTTTCGATCGCGCAACGGGCACGCGCATAGCGCCCATCGGACAAATCCCAGGGTCACCCGCGGCGAGCGTGGAGGTCACGTTTCCCCAGTTCGTGATCGACGCAAGCAACCAGCTGACGGATGCCGTCTTCGGCAAGACCCCGAGCGGCCTGAGCTTCTGGTCGCTCATCGTCGACGTCATCTTCGGCGGGGGTTCGGTCGTGACGAACTACTTCGGCATCGATCCGAACACCGGCCTCATGTATGTAGCGGCAACCGCTGATGACGCGGCTGACGGTACGGAGGACGGGGTGTCCGACTTAGGAGCCATTTACTCGGTCGACTTGATCGACGACGGAAACGGCGGCCTGAAGTTCCAGGTTCTCAACGACGCCACTTTCGTGGGAGGGACGGGCTCCACCCCGACGATCAGTGAAGACGGCCGCAAAGTATTCGTCTCTGACAACCTCGGCAATGTGATCGCGCTGGATAGTGACCTGGACGAGCTCTGGCGGTACGACGTGGGCGAACCCTTGGCGGCATCCGTAGCGGTTTCGCCGGACAACGGCGAGATATTCGTGGTGACCCGTCGCGACGTCTTCAAACTGAGCGACCATGAGACCAGTGCGACCCTCGATTGGAAGGCCACCTTCGACGCCTTTGCGGACGACCCAGACATCGAAGTCGAGTTCCAAGCTCTGACGCCAACCATCACCGCCAACGGGATCGCGGTCAGCGTCGGTGGAGGAAAGCTCGTCAGTGATCGAGAGGTCATGTTGAAAGTCGGGGTGGGCCTTCTCGATCGAGAAACGGGCGAGCTTCGTTCCTTTGCGGAGGGCCGCGAGGAGTCGATTGCGGTCACGAGCGTTGCGCCCGATGGCGGGATCTACACGGCGAGCTCACCAGTGCGTCGCGTCTCGGGTAAGGCGCTTTTTCCAGACCTGGCCGCCAATGTCATCGGCGGAATATCGCGCTACAGGCCCGTTCGCAACGACCTGCTTGCGCAGGACGCAAGCTGCGCGGCCGGCGTTCGCGCACGAAATGCCGCCACGATCGTCGACTCAGCCCCAGCCTCCGCGGCTGAGGACATGCTGCAGATTCGGGCGCTTATCGCCCAAAGCCGGGCTGCAATTGCCCGGGCCGATTCCGAAGGCGATCTAGACACCGCTGAGGCCGCCAGTCTCGACACTCAGCTCGAAGCGGCGGAGGCGAACGTCTCGGCGACGGGGCTCGAGCAGGCGGCCGCTGGTTTGATCGGCGTCTGCAACGCACTGGCCGCGCCTCAGGGTGACGGTAGCAACGAAAGCTGATAGGCCTCTGCCATGACGAACCCGACCGCAACCCTGGAGACCTCACTTGGAAACGTCGAGGTCGAGCTGTTCACCGACCTGATGCCGACGACGGCGGGCAACTTCATCGAGCTCGCCAAGAGCGGCTTCTACGATGGGCTTCACTTTCACCGCGTCATCGAAGGCTTCATGGTTCAGTTTGGCTGTCCCCATAGCCGCGACCCCAACAGCCCGAGGGCCGGCACTGGTGACAGTCCCAAGGGCTGCATCCAAGACGAGCATCCGGCAAACGCAAAGCTCTCCAACGAGCCGGGCACGTTAGCGATGGCCAATACGGGTCGTCCAAACAGTGGCGGCTGTCAGTTCTTCATCAATACGGTGCACAATCAATACCTGGATTGGTTCACCCCGGGCGCATCGAAGCACCCGGTGTTCGGCAAAGTCGTCAGTGGCATGGACGTGATCCAGAAAATCGAGAAGACGCGCACAGGCGCGGGTGACCGCCCTGTCACCCCGGTGCAGATGATCAAAATCACCGTTCACGACTGATCAGCAGCAGTGAACGCCAGTGGCTTCATTGCCCCTTGGGCTGCCATCGGCTCTCGGTGAGCGTCATCCCTTCGATCGACTTCCGCGGGAACATCTCTTCGTAGGTGCGCTGGTAACCTGTCTTGGCGATTCGCCAAGCGCCGTCGTCACCTTTGCGATACTCGTCTTCGTAGAACGCAGCTCCCCGGACGATCATGTCGAAGCTCGTGTCGACGACGTAGTCCCGGAGGCACCAACGCCCGGTCGCGTTGCGCTCATCGACGAAGTCGATCTCCGGTTGACTGACCATGTGACTCGAGTGGAAGCTGTCCGCGCCCATCGCGCCCCTCAGAAATCTCAAGATGGCGTCGCGGCCTTCGAAAGAGAATTTCCCGCCGCTATATGCCGCCTTGGCATCCTCGGTGAAACAGTCGCGAAGCTCGTCCCATTGCTTCGTATCGAGGCAGCGCTGGTACTTGTACTTCAAGCGTTTGATCGCCTCGAGATCCTTCCAGCCGATGTCTGGCATCGTTGGAATCTAGAGCCGGCGCCACGGATTTGCCATGCCCAAGGCGAGTCTCAGAGCCAGCCTTGGCTAAACGAAGGTTCAGCCGCAAACCGTGCGACGTGGTATTCCTGATCGCCGAAAAGCGCATTCAACGCGTACATCCTCTTGAAATAGAGCCCTATGTCGTGCTCGTCAGTCACACCGATGCCGCCGTGCAGTTGAAGGGATTGCTGAGCGACCCAGATTCCGCCGGTGGCAAGCTGGTACTTCGCTGCGGAGACGTCCGCACGGCGGGCGCTCGCCTGCTCGTCGTCGGCCCGAACCATGGCGGCCATCGAGATCGAGCGAAGGAGCTCCGTTTCCGCGTACATGTCGACGGCGCGGTGTTGCAGTGCCTGAAACGAACCAATCTTCGCTCCAAATTGCTCGCGGGTGCCGAGGTAATCGACCGTCATGCGAAGCATCGTGCTCGCAATCCCAACACTTTCCGCGACCGCGGCCGCGGCAGCATAGTCCATGATTCGGTCGAGGATCGCAGCTCCGGCGCCCTCTGCGCCAAGGCGCGCTGCGTCGGAAACAGTCACATCGTCGAACGCGATGAACGCGGCTTTTCGGCCGTCGATCGTTTGGGCAACCGACACCGTCACGCCTTCTGCGTTTCGCGGCACGAGAAACAGCGTTACGCCTCCAGGAGACTTGGCGGACACGATGAGGTGATCGGCATGATGCCCGTTGAGAACCCAAGTTTTCTCTCCCGACAGAGTGTATCCCCGGCCAGAGGGAGTCGCGAACGTCTGGATCGAACAGACTTCATAGCGACTCTGGGGCTCGGCGTAGGCGAGCGCGAGCGTAGTTTCACCCTCGATCATCGGCGTCAAGTACTCCTCGTGCTGTGCGAGATTCCCGGCGCGCGCCAGAGTCATCCCGCCGAGCACGACCGAGGCTAGATACGGTTCCGGCACCAAGGTGCTCGCGAGCTTCTCGAGAACGATTGCGCACTCGATGAAGCTCCCTCCAAAGCCGCCGACCGATTCGGAGAACGGAACCCCGAGCCATCCGAGCTCACCCATCTTCCGCCAAACGGCAGGCTCGTAGCCGATGTCGTCATCACGAAGCCGGCGGAATCGCTCGACGGGTGACTCGTTCCTGGCGAATTCGGACACTGTTGCAGCAAGCATCCGTTGGTCTTGGTCGAGCTCGAAATCCATCTACACTTCTCTCCTGGCTCAGCCCGCCGCTCACACGCTCGGTAGCTGGAGGATCAGCTTGGCGATCACGTTGCGCTGGATCTCGTTGGAACCTCCGTAAATCGTCGCGGCGCGCTCGTAGCAAAAATAGGGCCCTATCGATTCCTCGATGGGCGGGCAAAGGCCCTCGTTGTACCAGGTGAGAGAGCTCTCGCCCAAGACCTCCATCGCGAGCTCGGTGAGCTCCTGAATGAGCTTGGTGCCAACCAATTTCAAGATGGAAGACTCCGGGCCCGGCATCTTTCCCTTCTGTTGATCGGCCAGCGCCCGATAACTCACCATGAGGTGCGCGCGAAAACGCATCTCCAAGCGGGCGACCTTGGCGCTCCAAACCGGATGTTCCAGCATCGGGCGGCCATCGATCGCCCTAGTTGCCGCGATTCGCTTCACCTTCTGGAGCACGTTGCGGCATGGGCCGATCATCGCGAGCATGGTGCGCTCGTGGCCGAGCAGCGCCTTGGCCATCGTCCAGCCCTGATTGATCCCCCCAACCACGTTCTCTTTCGGAACTCTCACATTCTCGAAAAAGGTGTCGCAGAATGCAGGAGTGTGGCCTAGCGTCAACATGGGCTTCACTTCGATGCCCGGGCTCTTCAGGTCGATGAGCAAGAACGTGATTCCCGCTTGCTTCTTCACTGCTGAGTCCGTTCGAACGAGGCAGAAGATCCAATCGGCGTATTGAGCGTACGACGTCCATGTCTTCTGCCCATTGACGATGAAGTGATCGCCCGCGTCCTCGGCGGTCGTACGCAGCGACGCGAGGTCGCTTCCAGAACCCGGCTCGGAGTAGCCTTGACACCAGAACTCCTCGGCACTGAGGATCTTCGGGAGGAAGCGCTGCTTCTGGGAATCGGTACCGAAGCTGATGATCAGCGGACCAACCATCGAGAGCCCAAACACCGAGAGCTGCGGAGCCCCCGCAAGCTCCATCTCCTCGTTGAAGATGAACTGCCGCGCGGCATCCCAACCCGTCCCCCCCGCCTCCTTCGGCCAATGGGGGGCGACCCAGCCCTTCTCGTAGAGAATTCTGTGCCAGGTGGCGGAGTCCTCGGGGGTGAATCCGCCTGAGCCTCGAGCCCGTCTGCGCATCTCCTCGGGCATGGCTTCTTCGATCCAGGCGCGAACCTCTCGGCGAAAGGCTTCCTCTTCCTCGGTGAACGTCAGGTCCATGGGGGTATGCCTGCCACGAATACGTACGAGACACCAACCTGTACGGACGCAGGGAAACCCTGTAGGAAGCTCTGGGCCGGAACGCCGACGTGACGATTGATCTCGCATTCCTCGCCTTCGCCCTGATCGTGGTCGCTGCCTATGCGGTACAGACAGCGACGGGGTTTGGAGCCACGCTGATTTGCGTGACATTGGGCGCTCACCTGATCGGCCTGGAGCAGGTCGTTCGCCTCGTTGTGCCCATCTCGTTTCTCCAGACCGGTTACATCGTGATGCGCCATCGCGATGCGATCGATTGGCGCTTGCTGCTCCAACGGGTTCTCCCCTTGATGGGCCTCGGCATGGGCTTGGCGTTCTACCTTCTGAGGCAGGTCGGTGGGCCGTGGCTCGGCCTGACGTTTGGATTGATCGTGCTCAGTCTGGCGTCGCGAGATCTGCGCCGCCTTCGGGTCGACAGCGCCGCCCCCGATAGGCCGGTCTCGAAGTCTGCTTCGGTCGGGGCTTTGATTGCGGCAGGCGTGATTCACGGCATTTACGCCTCCGGCGGCCCAATGGTGGTCTACGCGCTCGGACGCGAAGGGCTCTCCAAGAAAGTCTTTCGGAGCACGCTGAGCACGGTGTGGATCGTGCTCAACACCATCCTGATCGTGCGCTTCGTGACCGCCGGAGACTATGACCAAGACGCGCTTCTCGACGTGCTGATGCTCGCTCCGACAGTGCCGTTCGGCATCTTGCTGGGCGAGTGGATACATCACAAAGTCGACGAACGAAGCTTCAAAATGGCGGTTTTGGTGCTTCTCATCGCGGCTGCAATCTCGCTTCTCGTCAGATATAGTACCCAACTGCTTTGAGCTTGGAGCACTCACATGTATGATCTGAAGATCGTAGCCGGGACACTCGTAGACGGAAGCGGCAGGGACCGGTACACGGGTGACGTTGGCATCAAGGACGGCAAAATCGTCGCCGTTGGACGATGCAGCGAGCAGGCTGCCGAAACGATCGACGCGAGCGGCGCCATCGTAGCGCCGGGCTTCGTCGATATCCACACCCACTACGACGGACAGATCAGCTGGGACCAGGAGCTCGCACCCTCGTCGATTCACGGTGTGACGACCTGTGCGATGGGCAGTTGCGGTGTCGGTTTCGCGCCGGTTCGGCCGACGGACCATGCCAAGCTGATCGAGTTGATGGAGGGGGTCGAGGATATTCCGGGGTCCGCCCTCTCCGAGGGGATCACCTGGGGCTGGGAGAGCTTTCCTGAATACATGGACGTTCTCGATCGGATGCCGCATACGATCGACTTCCTCGCCCACGTTCCCCACGATGCACTGCGGGTGTATGTGATGGGCGAGCGTGCGGCGCACGACAAACCGGCGACACAGCAGGACATCGCCGAGATGCGCCGGCTCCTTCGCATCGCTCTGGAAGCCGGGGCGATTGGTTTCAGCACCGGGCGCAGCGACAACCACCGGAGCGCGGTTGGTGATTGGACTCCCGCCTCCGAAGCGGCCGGTGAGGAGCTTGCAGGGATCGCAAAAGCCTTCGTGGGCTTGCGTCATGGCGTGCTGCAAGCGGTGAGCGACTTCAACGTCTTGCACGGCGACGAGAACTTCGAAACCGAGTGGGCAGTGCTGGAGCAGATGCTCGGTGCAGCCGGCGGACGTCCGATGAGCGTTTCGACGATGCAGCGCGATCACAGTCCTGACCAGTGGAGGTGGATCCTCGACCACGCTACCAAGGCCGGCGAGAAGGGCTTGGAGGTTCGTTGCCAGGTCGGCGCGCGCGGGATCGGCGTGATGTTGGGGCTCCAAGCCACGTTTCATCCGTTCATGGGGTTCCCGAGTTACAAGGCGATCAGCCAGTTGCCGCTTCCCGAGCGCGTGAAGGCCATGCGCAATCCGGAGATCAAGGCGCGCATGATTCGGGAGAAGAGCGAACCCGTGGCCGGGGACGGCAGCATGCTCCCGCCATTGGCTGATTTCTTTCTATCCAACCTCGAGATGGTCGCGATGCGCCTGTTCCGCCTGGGAGAGAAGCCCAACTACGAGCCGTCCTCTCGCGAAAGCTTTGGGGCGGCGGCGATGAGCCGGGGCGAGCCTGTGCTGGGCTTGATCTACGATGCCATGCTCGAACAGGATGGCGAAGCACTTCTCTATTTCCCGGTCTACAACTACACGGGCATGAACCTGGACGCCGTGCACGAGATGCTCACACACCCCCTCGCCCTACCAGGTTTGAGTGACGGGGGCGCGCACGTCGGGACGATCTGCGACGCGAGCTTCACCACCTTCCTGATGACGCACTGGGCGCGGGACCGTGAACGCGGCCGCATCCCCCTGGAGCGCATCATTCAGATGCAGGCCCACGATACATCGAGGTTCATCGGCCTGACCGACCGCGGCCTCCTTGCACCGGGGCTCCGCGCCGATGTGAACATCATCGATTTCGATAACCTCCAGCTCCTGCACCCCACGATGCTCAAAGACCTTCCAGCCGGGGGCCAGCGCCTGATGCAGCATGCGAGTGGATATGTCGCAACGCTGGTGAACGGCGAGATAATCGCGAAAGATGGCCGCTTAACCGGCGCGCGTCCGGGACGGCTCGTGCGTGCAGGAAACTGAGGGATGCCAATGATCGAGATACGCCCATCACTTTCGGTCGCGCTCGCGACCCTGCTTTGCGCGTCGTGCAGCAGCGCAATCCCAATCGGCGACACCGACGCCGGCATGGACGGCAGCGTGGAGCCCGACGCGGCCCTCCCCAACCCCAAGTGCAACGGTCATGAAGAGCTCTGCGACCGACGCTTCGATGAGGTCTCGTTCCCGATGACTCATAACGCGATGTCGAACGCCGAAGCCGAATGGGTGTTTCCGAACCAAGACTTCGGCATCACTCGGCAGCTCAACGATGGCATTCGCGGAATGATGCTCGACACCTACGAAGAGGACGGCGAGTTGCTGCTTTGTCACGTGTTGTGCGCCTTGGGCAAGCAGCCCCTGACGGATGGCCTCGCGGAGATCACCGCCTTTCTCGAAGCGAACCCCGACGAAATCGTGTCGATCATCTTCGAAAACTACATCACGCATTCCCAGACGGCAGAGGCCTTCGATGAGAGTGGCCTGATCGACTTCGTATACGCTCACGAGCTCGGCGAGCCGTGGCCCACGCTGAGCGAGCTGATCGCGGCGGACACCCGGCTCGTGGTCTTTCAAGAAAAAGAGCCACAAGATCCGGAGTTTCCATGGTTGATGAATATCTGGGACAATGCCTGGGAGACGCCGTTTTCGTTCTCAAGTCCGGAAGACCTCGTTTGCGACGCGAACCGTGGCAATCCGGCCAATCCACTGTTCCTCCTCAATCACTTCCTGACGGGGATAGTAGGCGGCAGCGCCGAGCTCGCGGAGATGATCAACTACAACCCATTGTTCATCGACCGCGCCAGGCAGTGCCAGGACGAGGGCAACGCTCTTCCGAACTTCGTCGCCGTCGACTTCTACGACATCGGTGACCTATTCGAGGTCGTAGACGCCTTGAACGGCTTCTGAGCGGGCGAGGTCTTCGGTTTCCTCAGTCGCACCAGATATTCAACGCTACGATGACCTGCGCGGCGAAGCCGACGAGGAATGCGACGGTTCGAACCCCCGGCCAACCCATCGTGAGCGCAGGGTAGTGGACGAGTCGCGCCCAAAAATACATCTGGGTCGCGAAGAGCAGCTGCGCATTCTCTCCTTTGCCCATGGCCTGGGCCACTAAGACCAGCGTTGCGAAGACCACGAGGTTTTCGACGGCGTTGTAGTGCGCGCGTTTGGCGCGGCGCGCCCAGAGCCGCTGCTTGAGCTCGTCTTCCGGATCAACCGGCTTGAGAGCCCCAACCACGCCGAGCGACACCATTCGCTCGAGGATGTACGGAACCCAGAACAGTGCGGTGAGAATCGCGCTCGCGGCAAGCCATTGCAGTGAGTTCATGGCGGTCTCCTTGCGGGTGGTCCAACACGTTGAGAGTCGCACGATCGCCGCGCCTTGAAAAGACGTCGTGACACGGCTACTAGGGCTTTGTCGTCAACAATACCCGACCGACGGAGCACGCCATGGACAAGCCCACAAACCGGCTCGCGAAAACCATCGAACGGATCGAAAAGATCTCCGGCCCCTTCCGGCAGCAAGCGATCAGCCTGGCTTTGGGTCGTGCGGTGAAGTTCGTCGGGACCGCTGGCTTGAAGGTCGAAGAGCTGACCGCCGAGCGAGCCATCGTGTCGGTAGCCAACAAGAAGCGCGTGCAGAACCACGTTGGCGGCGTACACGCGATGGCCATGGGCCTCATCGCCGAGAGCGCGACGGGGTTCGTAGTGGGTATGAACGTGCCTGATACCGCCGTGCCCGTAGTCAAGACCGTCAAAATCGAATACCTGAAGCGGGCAACAGGCGGCCTGCGCGCCGACGCGACGCTCTCGGAAGCGCAGCGCCGAGCAATCGCCACGGAGCCAAAAGGCGAAGTCCTGGTTCAGTGCCGGGTGACCGACGACTCCGGCATCGAGCCAATTCGCTGCGAGATGACCTGGGCCTGGGTCCCAAAGAATCGTTGAGTTGGTACTCAGCCCTCAGTCGCAGGAAACGGGCGCGTTGCTCTTGAACGGAGGCGGCCCAGGCTTGGGCGTCCAGATCCCCGCGCCCGGATAGGGCTCGTCGAGGTCCTCGCCGTAGCGGCCCGGAAGCCCGCCAATGTGGCAGTTGCTGCAGTTCGTCGAATTCGAATAGATCGGCATCGGCGATCGCCCGAGTCCCATCCCATCGACGTATTGACGAGTCGGAAGCTCGCGGCGAAGGGACTCGATTCGGTCCAGAAACGGATACCCGCGCGCCGCCCCGAGCATGGACGCGCGATCGAGCAAAGCGTCCATCTCCTCGTAAGCCGCAGCGCGCGTGGTGTCGTTGCTGCTCAGCGCCGCCTTGATGGCGTGGAGCTCGGCCAGAGTCATCAGCTGACCGATCGGCTTGAAGGGCGCCAGCTTCGAGGTCCAGTTACAGATCCAGGTGTCGCAACCTTCCATCATGGCGATTGCGTAGTCGACATACGCCTCGTCGTTGACCATCCCGTACGTGAAAGGGGCCGCTGCCCTGCCCTCGGTTCCGTGGAAACCCGCGTTGCTGTCTTCTAGGTTGCGCAGCTTCTCGAGATGACAGATGCCCAGATCGGCATTCGCAGCCAACAGGAATGCTAGCATCGCCTGGTTGTTGTGGAAGAACACGACCGCAGGTTCGTGATCGGTCAGCGGCTCGACGGCGGCGTGGATGCCGATGGTGGCGTCGGCGATGTAGTCGGCATATTCGGCGATCTGAGTCAGGGGATCGGAATACTGGAATAGCGTCGTTAGCCTGAATACAGCACCGGCCGAAATGAACATCCGGATGCGCGGGTCGACGTCCGCGTTGTCGACCACGTACTGCTTGGCCTTCGCATGCCAAGCCGGATATCGATGGTGATCGGAGTTGCCGATCAGATCCCAGAATTCGGTCTCGAGGGCGAGGTCCAGCTCTGGGCCCCATTGGTCGGGATCCTGAAGTCTCCGCGGGTCTACTGTTCGAACGACGCCCAACTGAGCCGCACCCTCATCGTCGCTGTCGCTCGACGAGCCGCAGCCCGAAACAGAGGCCATCAGGACAATGAGGGCTAGGCGTCGCACGGTCGCTACTATACACGATGGCCGCGGGGAACGCCGGCGCGGCGTTCGCTCGATGGCGCCCTTTTCCTGCGCGCCGCCCATGGTACAAGAAGAGGGGCTAAGTTCCTGCTTTGACTGACGCTTGTTCGTAAGTCCACCGGGTGAGCTGGACGCAGGCGGTTCACCGCGCTCGCCGCAAGTCACACGATGCGAGACAAGCTCCCAGCACCACGTGTTTCACGAATCGGGTTGTTCATCTCCGTGGTCGTTTTGGTGATGCTCGTCCTGTTCACGCTCATCCACTTGAGCGAAGCTCGCCGGTTCACGAGCCTGATCGAGCATGCAGAGCCGAGCTGGGTCGTTTTGGCGTTGGTGCTGCAACTCGCGACCTACGCCTGCGCAGGCGCCATCTGGCGGCCCGTCGCCGCTGCGGCTGGATTTCGTCTCCGCTTGCTTCAGTTGGGCCGCCTAGCGATTGAGAAGCTGAGCGTCGATCAGCTGATACCTACCGGAGGCATGTCCGGCAACCTGCTGGTCGCCCGCGCCATGCGGCAATTGGGACTGCCCGGGTCGGTCGCGACAGAGGCGCTCATGATCGACATTCTCGGCTACTACGTGGCCTACGCGCTGGTGACGGCGGCGACGTTCGGTATTCTTTGGCTTCATCACGAAGTGGCCCGGTTCTTTCTGGCGCTCGTCGTGCTGTTCGGCGTCGTGCTGGCTTCCGTGCCCGTAATCGCTTGGTGGTTGCTCGAGCATCGTGACTGGAAACCAGGTCCGCGACTTGCGCGCGTATCGGTCATCCGCAGCTTCCTCCGAGCCTTGGAAGGAGTGTCTCCGGACCGCATTCGCGACCCGCGACTCCTGGCGACGGCGACTGGGTTTCATCTTGGGATCTTCCTCCTCGATGCGGGAACCCTTTGGGCGTTGCTCCAATCGACTGGCACTTCCCTGCACCCACCGACCGCCTTTGCGGGGCTCGTCGTCGGTTCCTTGGCCGGGACGATTTCCTTTCTCCCTGGCGGGCTCGGGAGCTTCGAGGCGGGGTGTACGGCTAGCCTCGCACTGCTGGGCGTCCCGGTAGAGGCGGCTCTGACCGGCACGCTGTTTCTTCGCGGGTTGACGCTGTGGATACCGTTGATTCCGGGCATTCTTCTCGCTCGACGTGATCTTTCACACGCTCGCTCCAACCGAAACGAAGATGACGGGACCAGACAATGACTCAGGGTCGACCCACAGAGCAAAGTACGTACTGGTCCACGCCGCTCCACGCTCTCCTCACCAAGCTAGGCACGACGGACACCGGTCTCAGCGAAGCGGAAGCCGCGGCGCGTCTGCAAACGTACGGGCACAATTGTCTGACCTCGGGGCATGCGAGCCCGCTCTGGCAGGCGGTAGGCTCCCAGCTTCGCAATCCCCTGTCGTGGCTTCTGGTCTTCGCAGCCCTGGTCGGCGCTAGCGTTGGCGAGACCACCGATGCCGTGATCCTAGTGACCATACTGATGCTCGGCTCGCTGACTTCCATCGTTCAAGAGAGTCATGCTGGGCGCGCTCTGCAGCGGCTTCGTGATCGGGTCGCGCTGCAATCTCGCGTGGTGCGAGACGGTCAAGAAACCGACGTGCTCGCAACCACTGTCGTTCCGGGTGACATCCTACTCCTCGCCGCGGGGACGATGATCTCGGCAGATGCCGTCCTGCTTCAGGCGCGTGATCTCTATGTCGGCGAAGCCGCCCTCACCGGTGAGCCGTTCGCTGTGGAAAAGCGTCCTGGCGAGGTCGGCGCATCGAGCGCATTGGGCGAACGCTGCAACGTCGTGCACATGGGGACGAATGTCCGCAGCGGGACCGGACGCGCCGTCGTCGTCGAGACAGGCACCCGCACCGTGTTCGGTGCGATCGCTGGACGTCTGGCGCTCAGGCCGCCGGAGACGGAGTTTCAACTGGGTCTTCGACGTTTCGGGTACCTCCTGCTCAGCATGATGATCGTTCTCGTTTTTCTCGTCTTCGCGGCAAGTGCCTTGCGCCACCATCCACCGGTCGATGCGCTCCTTTTCGCCGTCGCGCTCGCGGTTGGACTCGCTCCCGAGATGTTGCCTGCTGTTCTGGCGACGATGCTCGCACGGGGGGCACGTCGGATGGCCGAGCGGGGCGTGCTGGTGCGCCGGCTCGAGGCCATGGAGAACCTAGGTAACATGGACGTCCTGTGCACGGACAAGACCGGAACCCTGACCGAGGGCGAGATTCAACTCGAAGCGGCTACCAACGCGGACGGCGAAGCTTCAGATCGAGTCTTGAGCCTAGCCTTCTGGAACGCGAAGCTTCAAGCTGGCCTTCCAAACCCACTCGATCGCGCCATCGTATCGACCTGCCCGGGGGGCGCACTTGCCCTCCCGTCGAAATCCGACGAGATCCCATTCGATTTTGCGCGCAAGCGCCTGAGCGTCCTAGTCGAGTCGCCCGGACACGAGCCGCTGCTCGTGACCAAGGGAGCTGCCGATTCGGTGCTCTCCGTCTGCAACGCCGTCCGAGCGGCCGGACGCACGGTGTCCGCCCTGGACGCACCGACACGCGCACGATTGGAGTCGCGCGTGGCTGCTTTGAGTCGAGGTGGAATTCGCGTAATTGCGGTTGCGACTCGTCAATGGCCGCGCGACGAAAGCATCGACCGCAGAGCTGAGCACGACCTCGTCCTCGAGGGATTCGTCACCTTTCGAGATCCGCCCAAACCGGAAGTCGAGAAAGCGATCGGCCATCTTCGGAGCCTCGGCATTCGGGTGAAGATCATCAGTGGAGATCACCGCGGAGTCGTCGCGCACCTTGCTGGCCAGGTGGGACTGCACGCGCGAGAGGTATTGTGTGGCAAAGAAATCGCCACTCTTAGGGACGATGCGCTATGGCATCTCGCCGAGCGTTGCGATCTGTTTGCGGAAGTCGATCCGATTCAGAAAGAACGGATCCTCGTCGCCTTGAAGAAAACGGGGCACGTGGTGGGATTCATGGGTGACGGGATCAACGACGCCCCCGCCATCCGAGCTGCCGACGTGGGAATTTCCGTCGACGGCGCGGCGGACGTGGCACGTGAAGCCGCAGACTTCGTCTTGCTCCAACGCGACCTAGACACGATATGTGCCGGCGTCGAGGAAGGCCGTACCACGTTCGCAAATACGCTCAAGTATGTACTGACGACAGAGAGTGCCAATCTCGGCAACATGCTGAGCATGGCTGCCGCTACTCTCTTCCTGCCATTTCTTCCGTTGCTTGCCCATCAGGTCCTGCTCAACAACCTGCTTTCCGACATCCCTTCGACCACCCTCGCCGGAGACCGTGTCGATCGCGACATGGTGTGTAAACCGCAGCACTGGAACATGGGCTTCATCCGTCGATTCATGCTCCTGTTTGGGCTCATCAGCGCCGCCTTCGATGGTGTCACATTCCTCATTCTTACGCAGTTGTTCCATGCGACCCCGGAAGTCTTCAGGACCGCATGGTTTGCGGAATCGTTACTCACCGAGCTCTTGGTGCTTCTCGTTCTGCGAACTCGAGGACGATTCTGGACTAGCCGACCACATCCTGCCCTGCTCGGGTCTACGCTGCTCGTCCTGGGTCTGACGTTCGCGCTGCCGCTCTCGCCGGTTCGAGACATATTTGGCTTTACTGAATTGCCCGGAGTCATCTGGCTCTCGGTCGTAGTCATCACGGTATCGTACGCGTTAACGATCGAAGTGGTGAAGAGTCCCTTGCTTTCATACCTCGATCGCAAAGCAGCACAATCAGAACGCCGTGGACGCCGACCGTCCGGCCCTCATCCGTGGTGGCCGCGCTGACGGGACTTCGCGACGAGCTGCGTCGGGAGACTTTCCCAGATCACGCCAGGTAGCGGTTCTCTATGGCCTCTGCGATTTCCTGGCGCGGGTTCTCGAGCGATCGCTCCCGATCAAATGTTTCTTCAACTTCTCGAACGGCTTGGGCTAGTCTCTGGTCACCGAGCACGCCATCGATCCATCGAGAGAAGTCACGGTTGGCCAGGTGGTGCAGGACCACCTGTGGATCGCATCGGAGCAACTCCCGGCGGAATTCCAAGAGATTGTCTGCTACCGCACCGGTCGGTCCCTCCAACCTGGCAAACCGAAACGCCTTCTCCCACGGGAGATGGGCTTCCGCGTACTTGTGCCAATGCCGCACATGGCGAAGCCACCGCGAGCCGAGGTCGAACACCTGGGGCTCGAGGAGGTTGCCGAGATGCACCAGCAAACCCTGCCCCTTGTCGAGAGTCGGCAAAGGTCCCGAGGCCCGGGCGCCGAGAATACCTTCGACATCCCCCAATGCATCGCGGGAAAGACCCTCGTTGCCGGCAAGCGCGATGATGTAGTCGAACTCGAGGTCATTCGTCACGCACAGCCGCTGTGGCGCGTAGGTCACGAGGCAGATACCTTTTTCACCGCCTCGAAACGCGTCACACGCGATGCTACCCGCGCCGAATGGGACATGGGCCTCATCCACGATCACCCAATGCGGCAGTCCGCTTTGTTCGCGCTCCTCTCGCAGCTCGAGGAGGCGTTCGGCCATCAGCCCCGCCATGTACGACTTACCCGCACCGCTGCCACCGATCACGAGCACATTGACCCACGATGCTGGAAGTGTGACGACGTCACCCGCGGGGGAGGTGCCGAGCGTGATTCGCCAACGACCAGGCAGCTGCGCACCGTCCTCACGGAATAGTGGGCCGTTGAGAAACTCGATCACTCCTTGCCCATTCGGCTCCTGCAGCACGATATCCGCGTGATTGCGGAGCGACGCTACGGCGTTGGCTACCGCGACTCGAAGCTCGCAGCGGTCGAGCAAAGCAAGGTCGTTCTCTGCGTCGCCTACTGCAACGACGTTGTGATACGAGAGCCCCAGCTCCTCGAGTGCCTCGAGGACCCCTGAGCCCTTCGACACACCTGCTGGCAAGACCATCAGCGCGTCTCGGTTGCGTATCAGCTGACAGTCTGACCCGATGCGGCGCAACTCCTTCAGGACCGTGATCTCGTGCTCACCAGCGCATGCTAGGAGCACTTGCCCGCGTGTGAACGCGATGCCCTGGTCCACCAGTGGTCCGTCCAGCTCGATCGGAACTGGAGCCGTAACCGCGCGGGAGACACCCCGATGACGAAGAACCGCTCCATTCTCCGCAACGATGTAGTCGAACCAATCGTCCACTTGGGGGAAAACCCGGCACAGATCGGAGAACACCCGACCGCTGACCAGAATGGTCCTGACGCTATGGCCACGAATCTGTGCGAGCGCCGCAAGGACCTCGGGACCAGGATGGTCTTCGCCCGTCAGCGTTCCGTCATAGTCGAGGGCGATCGCTTGGTAGTAACGAGGCATGAATTGAAATCTTCTCGTGCGGCGCGAGCATGAGCGGTGACAAGCAAGAATCGAGCCGACGACATCTGCGTCATCGCGGAATCGAAGCTTGGGTATGTGGCGCCGAGCTAGGCGCAGTGCTTGCCAAACCGATGCACAACGTGCGCCGCGTCCGATCTCCGGACGGGCTATAGTCGGGCACCGCAAGTAATGCCTGTTCATAACGCCGAGATCGCCGACCTCTTCGATCGCATGGCGATGTTGTTGGAAATCCAAGGGGCAAATCCTTTCAGGGTCCGGGCCTATCGCAACGCTGCGCGAACCCTCGGCGACCTCCCACGCGACGTCACAGACCTCATTGCAGAGGGAGAGGACTTGTCCGAGTTGCCGGCGATCGGCGCGGACCTCGCGTCGAAAATCGCGGAAGTGGCCGACACCGGACATTTCTCGGCGCTAACGGACTTGGAGAAAGAGGTTCCAGCAGGTCTCGTGGATTTGACCAAGCTGCCAGGATTGGGCGCGAGGCGGGTCAGGGCGCTGTACGAGAACCTGGGCGTTAGGGGTCTCGAGGACCTGGAGCGCGCCGCCAAGAAGCATCGAATCCGGGCGCTACCTGGATTTGGAGAGAAGACGGAGCTGCGAATCCTTCATGCGCTCTCGAAGCACCTTGGCAGTGAGCGGCGCCACAAACTGGTCGATGTCGAGAGGGTTGCAAGTGCGTACACCGGCTACTTGGAGGGCATTGCAGGCGTGAGAGCGGTCGTGGTCGCCGGCAGCTATCGCCGGCGTCAAGAGACCATTGGCGATTTAGACATCTTGGTGACCTGCGAGCGCGGCTGCCCGGTGGTCAGGCGTTTCGTTGCATACGACGAAGTGGACGAGGTCGTCTCGGAGGGCAGGACCCGGTCTACCGTCTTGCTCCGTGGCAACCTCCAAGTCGACCTGCGCGTCGTGCCGGAGGTCTCGTACGGTGCCGCGCTCTACTACTTCACCGGTTCGAAGGCACATAACATCGCGGTGCGAAAAATCGCGGTCGAGAAGAAGCTGAAGATCAACGAGTATGGAGTCTTCAAGGGGAAAAAGCGGGTCGCGGGCAGGACGGAGGACGAGATTTTTCACGCCGTGGGGCTGCGGTACATCGAACCGGAGCTGCGTGAGAATCGTGGCGAGATCGAAGCGGCCCGCGAAAACCGGTTGCCGAGTCTAGTCACACTAGCCGACATTCGCGGTGACCTACACG
>JBAVOF010000313.1:0-9678 GCA_049691835.1 Polyangiales bacterium | reverse complement strand
GTTCAGCAGGGAATGATCGCGCGTGAGCTGTGTAATGGCGGCCGAGCGAATTCGATACGCACGACTATCCCCAACGTGCGCAATGTTGATCTTGCGGTCCTCACGGACAAAGAGGGCGCCAACCACCGTGGTGCCCATGCCTTGAACCGAACGGTTGCGAATCGAGGCTTGAAAGATTCGCTGGTTTGCCAGCTTCACCGCTGACACCAGGCGGTTCTGGTTGGACGTCAGTCGCGAGTCGTCCTCCGAGTGCCATTCGGCCCCATCCACGCCCGTCGCATCGAAGAACGCAGTCATCTCCGTGGTCGCCATGCGGCTGGCGATGTCACCCGCCCGGTGACCGCCCATCCCGTCAGCAACCACGAACAAACGATGCTCGGACAGGATGCAGAAGCTGTCTTCGTTGTGCTCTCGATGGAGTCCGACGTCGGAGAGCCCTGCAGCAATGAAGTTCATCGGTTTTCACGACTCCGGGAGGTGATCGGACCATCTCTTGGCCTTCGACCCCGTCGCGAGCAACCCAAATCGTCAGAGACAGTTTATCGAACCGAGCACCTGTAGCAAATCAGGGGTTAACGAGCGCGGGGAACTCGGGCCATCCCGACCCTGGGTCGTCGAGATATGAGTACCGTGCATAGTGCGTGCTTACGCGCCGGACGTAGTTGCGCGTTTCGTTGAATGGAATGCGCTCCACGAAGCGATCGAGCTCCATCCTCCGACTCTCGGCGAGCCAGCGTCTCACACGGCTCCTCCCAGCGTTGTAGGCAGCGATACTCAACGGGTAAACATGCTCGAACTCCGTCGCGAGAGCGTCCATCTCGTCGAGACCGAGCTCGATGTTGATGCTCGGTGTACGAAGCATGTACATGGTGACCGGCGTGCCGGCGCGCCTCGTGGCGACGTCGGGCATCAATTGCATCAATCCCACCGCCCCCGCCCTGCTGACGACTTCGGGACGAAAGCCGCTCTCCTGTCGCATGGTTGCGTAGATCAACGCTCGCGGAAGCTCCCCTCGGTGCTCGTCGACGATGGAGCGCCAGGGCATCGGATAGGCTGCATCCCACCACCAACGATGCTCGGCAGGGTCGCTGTGCAGATAGGCCATTTGCTGGCGCGCTGTGAGAAGTGCTTCGCGGTAGGCGCCAAGCTCGTGATAGAGACGGGCTAGAAGCGGAATGCGCTGCGAACTGGGATACCCCGCCACCAGCTCGTTCGCGTGGGCATTGAGCCAATCGATCCCGTCTAGATCGAGCCCGAGACGCCGATATGCTGCAAAGGTCTCTGGGATCGGAAGGTCACTCGCTGGCAGCTCGATCAATCCCGGGGAAGCAGCGTTCTCGAACGGGGACGGGGGCTTCACACGGAGTTGCTTGAGACGATTGGCGGCCAAGACCGCGTACCAGTGGAGTGGTTCGACTGCGATGGCGGCGCGATAGGCCTCGATCGCCTTAGGGCCGCGCCGATACGAGCGTCCGAGCCAGTAGTAGCCACGAGCCTCGTCCATCGAGTCGGTGACCAGCTCGGTGTATTGCGATAGATACTGGGCCGCCCGGGCAAAGCGGCGCGTTTCGAACGCACGAAAACCAAGCTCCCAAAGCGCCGACCGGCGCCAGCGCCCGCGCACTTGAGACTTCCCGCGGACGAGCCGCTCCATCTGCGTCTCTCCGTTGGCGCGGCCCAGGCGCATCTCAAGCCAAGCGGCGAGGAACCGGGCTTCGGTCGCTCGCTCGCTGCCCGGGTAGCGTTGTGCGAACCGCCGGTACGCGCGTATCGCCCTCACGTCCTGGTCCGCCCGGGACAGGGCGCGCGCCGAATGAAACGCGTCCTCAATCTCGTACTGACCACCCAAGGAGGCCGACTCGTGAAGGATTCGCGCTGCATCGAGGTAGCGCGTGCGCACTCGGAACAGGGCCATTCCGTAGACGTGTCGCCATCGGGCGTCGAGTGCAGGGTCGCCCTTCACCTCGATCGCCTCTAGCTCCTCGACAGCCTTGGCGAATCGGCGCGCGCCGATCAGCTCCTCGGCGCGCGAGATCCCGTCGGACGCGCTTGGTGACGCGCGTTGTTCCAATCTTCGAGCCACGCTTTGCTGACCGGGTTCGACGGCAGACTTCCATGCCTCGAGGGCGGCTTCGCGTGCCTCGCTAGAACGGCCGAGCTCGACGAGGACGTCGGAAAGGAGGGCGAGCAGAGCGACACGATCAGCGAGACCATGCTTGCTGCGTGTCAAGCGGGTCAGCTCCTCGGCGGCGATTTCGAGCTCGCCGAGCTGAACCGCGCACTCGGCCGCGATGGCGCGATCGGTTCGGGTTACCGCGCCATCGGTCGAGGCGGCGCTCAGTAGCACCGGCCGCGCCTCGGCACAGTGGCCGCATCGCGCTGCTGCGATCGCACGGCGACGCTCGGCGTCAGCACGCATCGCTTCGACCAGATTGGACGGGATCATCGGAAACTTCGCCATCGCGTCGCACGGACGGCCCGCATCTGCGAGGAGTCGACCCTCGAGATATCGCAAGGCCTCCTGGTTGCGAATCCTGGGGGGAAGGAGCTCGACCTCTCTCAGCGCGCCGAGCTCGTCTCCCGTACGCACCAGGGACGCCAGCTGCTCGAGCCCGTCCTCGGCCAGCGCCAGCGCGCCAGCGAGCCAAAGCAACCCCGCTCCAAGCCAAAACCGTCGCAATCGAGAGGGAATCTATCACTCCTTGGGGCAGGCGCAGAGCGATTGGCGATCGCCTGGTGCGTCCCGTATGCTCCGCCGCTGACGATGCGACGAGCGACTTTCTTATTGCTGGCCGGCCTATCGGTTACCGGATGCAAACAGAACATCGGGGACAGCTGCAGCACCTCGATCGACTGCTCGCGCACAGGCGAGCGCCAATGCGACTTGGCTCAGCCCGGTGGCTACTGCACTGTCTTTTCGTGTGACCCCGATTCCTGCCCCCAGGGAGCCTGCGTCGAGTGGCGGTTCGTCCCTAGCCGCACCGCGCAGACCTGGTGCATGAAGACCTGCAACGACACGGGGAACTGCCGTTTCGACTACTCGTGCGTGTTTCCTGGACAGATTACGGCGAGCGGCGGGTTCAACGAAGAGGGCGGCGAAAGGATCGCGCGCATCATCGATCTCGACAGCTACCAGGCCGTAGCCAAGATCTGCGTGGCGCTGGCGCCAGGAACCGTGGTCCCCTCCTTGGAGCAGTTCGAGCCGGACGCGGGCTTGTGAACTCCGTCTCGGGCAGGTAAGCCGACTCGGCCCCCGAAGCGACGTAGTATGATCCCGCTGATGTCTCCGGGCCTCTTGCGGTATCTGGCGGGCCGCCTACTTCGGGCGCTGTTGACCATCGTCGGTCTCGTGACGATCGTATTCCTTTTGGTACGCCTAATCCCGGGTGATCCCGTGGAGGCGATCCTCGGCGACATGGCAGGACCGGAAGAGAAGGCCGAGCTTCGCCGGGCACTAAACCTGGACCAGCCCGTCGCCGAGCAATACATCAGGTTCCTCGGCGACATGGCCGACGGCAGCATGGGCACATCCTTTCGCCAGCCCGATCACTCGGTGTCCTCGATGGTGAGCGAGGTCTTGCCACATACGATCGTTCTAGCCTTGGCTGCGTTGCTGGTGGCATGGCTGGTGGCGATTCCACTCGGCTCCATTGGCGCGGCACAGGCTGGAAGGCCTTGGGACAAGCTCGCTTCGAGTGTCGCCGTCGCCGGCCTCGCGATCCCCAACATTTGGCTGGGGCCGTTGTTGATTCTGGCGTTCGGGGTGAAGCTTCGCTGGCTGCCCTTGCCGGGAGACGACCTCGCCGGCCCTGAGGCTCTGATTCTCCCAGCGATTACGATCGGGACGGCCCTGGCTGCCGTGCTGACGCGGCAAACGCGTGCGGCGATGATCGAGGTGCTTTCCCAGCAGTACATCACCGCGGCGCGCGCCCGGGGGGTCTCCCCGATTGCCCTGCTGCTTCGCCACGCGCTCCGAAATGCCTTGCTGCCCGTGATGACGATCGGGGCAGCTCAGCTTGGTGCGCTTTTGTCGGGGACCGTGGTCACGGAGAAGATCTTCGAGCGTCCGGGGCTGGGAACCCTCTTTCTCGATGCTTTTTTCGCCCGGGACATTCCGGTGGTCCAGGGTTGCGTGCTGGTCGTCGCGGTGATTTACGTCGGCGTCAACCTCGCCGTGGACCTAGCGTACGGTTTGGTCGACCCGAGGGTGAGGCTATCGTGATGCGTCCTCGCGCCCGCCTTCGAAAGACCCCACTCGGCTTGCTGATCGTGATCGCCTTTTTCTCGTTGGGGCTGGTTGGCCCCTGGATCGCGCCCCAGGACCCGCTCGCGATCGACCTCCTTCACGAGTACGAGGCTCCATCCTGGGCACATCTGCTCGGCACGGGTGACAACGGCATCGACATCCTGAGTGCCCTGCTGCACGGTGCACGGCTCGCCGCGATCGTGGCAACCGTCGTCGTCGGAGTATCCGTGGTGCTGGGCACCTTGCTCGGCACTTGGGCCGGGTACGCCGGCCGGCTCACCGACCATGCGGTCACGGGCATCGCGGACCTGGTGCAGGCTTTTCCCGCAATCGTGTTGAACATCGCCGTCCTAGCCCTGGTGGCTCGCCCCGGACTGGTGCATTTGATCGTTGCGCTCGCCGTCAACGGTTGGGTGCTGTACGCACGGCTAGCGCGCGCCGAAACGCTGTCCTTGCGAGAACGCGAGTTCGTGGAGGCGGCCCGCGCGCTCGGCGTGCCGACCCATGCGATTCTGCTTCGACACGTCATCCCAAACCTTCTCGGGCCGCTCGTCGTTCAGGCGACCACCGGCTTGGGTGTCGTGATCCTGGCGGAGTCGACGCTCTCGTTCCTCGGGCTCGGCCCTGGAAAAGCGGTGTCCTGGGGCGCTCTGCTCGACCAGGGCACGAGCGTACTGCTGCGTTTTCCCCACGTGGCACTCTTCTCCGGCGGTGCGATCGCGCTGAGCGTCCTGGGCTTCAACCTGACCGGTGACTGGTTGCGAGATCGGCTCGACCCGCGCCTCCGATAGCCATGCCCGAGCTTCCTGAGATCGAGCTCTACCTTCATGCGCTTCGGCCACGACTGGTCGGAAGCGTTCTCCAAGACGTCCGGCTCGGATCACCGTTCGTTCTCCGGAGCGTTACTCCCAGGCTAGAAGAGGTGACCGGGAAACGAGTGCGCGACGTACGACGGCTCGGCAAGCGCGTCGTGCTCGTCCTGCAGGACGATCTGTATCTCGTGCTGCATCTCATGATAGCCGGACGGCTTCGCTGGGCGATCCGGGGTCACAAGATCCCCGGGCGAATTGGCCTCTGTGCCTTTGACTTCGACCAGGGAACGCTGCTGCTGACCGAAGCGAGCAAGAAGAAACGCGCGGCCCTACATCTGTGTCGAGGAGCTCCCGGACTGCGTGAGCACGACCCCGGGGGGATCGAACCCTTGTCGGTCGGCTACGCGGCGTTCCGAGACGCCCTGCTGGAGCGGAATCACACCGTCAAACGCGCCCTGACCGACCCGCGGATTTTCAGCGGGATCGGCAACGCGTACTCCGACGAGATCCTGCACCGCGCCAAGCTGTCTCCTTTGATTTGGACTCAGCGTTTGACCGAGGAACAGCTGCGACGGCTCCACGACGCAACTCGCACGGTCCTGTCGGAATGGGTGGCCCGGCTGGTAGCCGAGCACGGCGATGATTTTCCCGAGAAGGTGACGGCGTTTCGTCCCGAGATGGCGGCCCACGGCAAGTACGGAGAGCCCTGCCCCGACTGCGGCGACCCAATTCAACGGATCGTCTTCGCGGACCGCGAAACCAACTACTGCGCGACCTGCCAGACCGGCGGAGAGCTGCTCGCCGACCGTGCCCTTTCGCGACTGCTCAAAGGGGACTGGCCCCGCTCTCTGGATGCGCTCGAGGCCCTTCGCCGGAGCTGACCGGATGGCGGAATGGGTCGCCTCCCCAGAAATGTGCCTGTGGCCGTTTTGACGGTACGTTCCGTCTAACACATGCGCTTTTCCGTTCGCCGAGAGGATCGCAGAAACCTCGCCGTTGGCTTCGTCGGTCTGCTCGCGATCACCGCGGCGCACTCGGTCATGGAAACAGCGCGCGACACGCTCTTCCTGACGAGCTTGCCGGCGACGCACCTGCCGCGCGCCTACTTGGCGATCGCCGTCCTTGCGATCGTCGAGCTCAAGGTCCACGAACGAATACTGCGCCGCGTCCGCGATCGGAGAATGCTGCTGGCGGCATCGCTGGTCTTCGGCTCGCTGGTGACGCTTGGATTCTGGGCCCTTTTGGAAGACCTGGGCGCATGGGCACCGTTCGGGTTCTACGTCTGGACCGGTTTGCTGATCACCGTCGTGCTGATCCAGTTCTGGCTCTTGCTCGACGACGCGGTGACCGTGACACAGGCAAAGCGCATCTTTCCTGCGATCGCGGCCGGCGGCGTTGCGGGAGCCACCCTGGGATCATTGCTCGCGGAAGGTCTAATGCGGGTGGCTCCACCCATCGAGCTGGTCGTTGCGGCAGCCGTGATCTTGGGGCTCGCCGGAATGACGCCGTTTCTGTGGAAGGTCTCGGGCGATCCGGCGATCGACGAAGCCGTCCCCGAGCTGGGAGGTTCGTCTCGCTGGCTGCTTCGAGATAGTTACCTTTCGCGAGTCCTGGCGCTCGTATTGATCGGCACGATCGCGCTGACGATCGTCGATTTCATCTTCAAAAGCGCGGTCGCGGATCAGATTCCACCCTCTGCGCTGGGCCCATTCTTCGCTCGATTCTATCTCGGATTGAACACAGTCGCTCTATTGGTCCAGGCCGTCGGCGTCGGGTGGCTCTTGCGCGTATTTGGAACGCACCGTAGCTCCGCCCTGCTCCCGCTCTTGATCTTCGGCGGAGCGGCGGGCCTGGCGCTCGGACCGGTGCTGCCATTTGCGGTAGCACTCAAGGCGGTGGACGGAAGCCTGCGGCACACCCTCTATCGAAGCTCGGTCGAGGTGCTGTATCTTCCGCTCGACAGCACGCTGCGCGAGCGTGCCAAGGGCATCATCGAGGTGTTCGGGCATCGCGGAGGACAAGCTGCGGCATCACTGCTGATCATGCTAGCCGTTGGCGTGGGTCTGTCCACGCAGCAACTCGCAACGGCATTATTGCTCCTGGTCGCTGCCTGGGTCACGGCGATTATGTCGACGCGACACCAGTACGTGGATCAATTTCGCGCGCGACTGCGTCACGGCGTCATCGACGCGCAGTTGGAGCTCGAGGAGTTAGACCATGATTCGCTCGATGTTCTGCTCGACGCATTGAACAGCGACCAGGATGCAGAAGTGCTCGCCGCGATCGATGTCTTCGATCGGCATGCAAGGGCAGACCTAATCCCCGTGCTCGTGCTCTACCATCCGTCGGCAGAAGTTCGTAACCGCGCTTTGGATGCGTTCGCCGAGGCCGCGGATCGTCGTTTCGTTCCCATTGCCCGTCGGATGCTCTCGGATCACGACCCGGCGATCCGAGCAACTGGGTTCCATGCACTGGACCGCTTGCAAGCGAGCGACCCGGCGCTGGTCCTCGACGAGGCGATCTTGGATGAACAGCTCAGGACGAGCTTGCTGCAGATCATTCAGCTTCTCCAGTGGCATGCGGCAATTGCGAGCAACGGCAGCTCCGAAACGCCCGATGCAGAGCTCTTGCGCGTGGCGCTTTGCAACAAGGAACGAGCCACGCTGGAGCGCGCGGTCCGGCTGATGGGCATCAGGCACCCGGAGGAGAATTTCACCTTGGTTTGGCGAGGGCTGACGAGTGACGATGTGCGATTACAAGCAGCAAGCCACGAGGTGCTGGAGGCGGCACTGAGCGGCCCGTACCGTGAAGCCGTGTTGACGATCGTCGACCAGGGGGAACCGCCCGCACGGCGTGCCCGCATCGCGGCGGCAGCTCTTGGGATGACCCTCCGGCAGATCTCGTACGAAGAGGCGGTGGAGCAGATCAGGCAGGATCTGGGACACCCGTTATCCTGCTAAGCCGTTGTAAGAGCAAGGGTTTTCGGCAAAAGACCAGAAGGCTGCATCCCTCTTGTAACTGATTTTTTGTTCAGTATACTGAGCGGTCCCATGGCTTTTGGGACTGTCATCGAGATCGAGGAGCAGCGGTTTGGGGCAGAGGCTCTGCCATTGGCAAAGCTGTTGCCTCGGGCGCGATTGATCGAGGTATCGGGGCAGCATGCATGCGCGCGGACGACGACGGCGGTGTCGTGTGTGATCCAAGCGCAGGCGCAGGCTGAGCTCGTCGCTTGGGTGCAGCCCAAAGACGGTGCGCTGTTCCCCCCCGACCTCGACACCGCGGGCGTCGATCTCGATTCGCTCATCGTAATTCACGTGCCACGTCACGCAGGTCCATTCGCATTGGTTCGCGCCGCCGAGTGGCTCGCCCGTTCCGGTGCCTTTGGTTTGACGATCATCGATCTCACCGATGCATTGCCGCCTGGCTCTTCGGTCAACTGGCAAGGCCGTCTTCGGGCTCTTTTACGTCGATACGACGGGCGCATTCTCTTGCTGACCTCGAACGCGCACGAAGATCCCTCCTCGGGTCCGTTGGTAGGTTTGCGGGTCGAGGCTCGTCGCGGACCTCTTCGTGCCGATCGCTTCGAAGTGCACACACATGTTCTCAAAGACAAAGCCGGCATCGCTACCGATCTTTCACCGACAAATCCCCTCGCTCCTGCTGGATTGCGAGATGCGTCATGAGACGAGTGAGTTGCGTTCTTTTACCGATGCTTCCTTTGCAAATCCTGTTGCGCGATAAGCCCCATTGGAACGATGCACCCATCGCCGTCGTCGATGATGAGGGGCCAAATGGACGCATCACGCATCTCAATGCGCTTGCTCGGAAGAGCCGCATCCGCATCGGTATGCGTCAAACCATCGCGCGTGATCTATTGCCGAGCTTACACACGGCCGTCGTATCGACCGCACAAACGTCAAAAGTCCGACAGGAGCTGATGACCTCCCTTCAAACGTTCTCACCCCGCGTCGAAGCAATCGACCACGTCGGCGCGTTTCACCTCGACCCAGAAGGTCTCCAACGCATCTACGGCGGTCATCGCAACTGGGCGACGTCCATTCATCGGTATTTACGAGCTCGGCATTGGCGCAACTCGGTGACTATCGGCTTTCATCGTCATCGAACGCTCGCAATCGCGCTGACGCACTATGGTGTCACGGTCTTGCAGAGCGCCGATCAAGAACGAGAGCTGTCGAATGGGACCCCTCTTCGTGAATTCGATTTACCTGGCGAGCTTTGCGAAAGCTTGGGGGCACTAGGCATCGAAACATTGGGGGATTTCCTAGTCTTACCTGCAGGCGAGCTGCATAGTCGTTTTGGCACGCAGGCAAGCGCGTTTCACGATTCGTTTGCGGAAGACATGCAGCTTCCCATTCAGCCGCATGCCTTTGACGAGCCAGCATGCATCTCTTTCCAAATCGATCCGCCCGATGAGGATCAAAACCGATTGCTGTTCGCGATCAAGGGCGCGCTTCACTCGTTGCTGCATCAAGTGCATGCGCGCGGGCAGGTCGTTCAGTCTCTCGACCTTTCACTCCATCTAGAGCGTGCCTCTCCTCATCAAGAACGCATCGACCCTGCTTCACCAACGTGGGATTTGATGTTGTTGCTCGAGCTCAT
>JBAVOF010000312.1:0-11449 GCA_049691835.1 Polyangiales bacterium | reverse complement strand
GGCCAGTACTTTGCGACTGGAGCCTCGAGATCCACCAGGCCGCGATCGACCAGCTGGTGCAGCAGCGTCGCCATGACACCTTTGCCGGTCGACATGCTTAGGGCGAGCGTCTCGGGTTCGAAGGGGGCTCCGTGCCTGTCCCGAGTGCCGCAGGCGAGGTCGGCGACGAGCTCTCCACGGTGATACACGGCGATCGCAGCGCCGCCGGGGCCGCGCCAAGGCGCGCACCACCTGACGGTGTCGCGCAACGAACGAAAGTCGGGATGACTGTACCCGCGGACCTGCATATTCTTATGCGATGACCTCGATGTCCTTGAGAAACTGCAGTGCTCGGACGGTCACGCGCATCTTATCGAAGTAGAGGATGTGACCTCCACAGCTCCAGTATACCTTGGGACGGCCAAAGTGCTCCCAGAGCGCCTCGGTGTGAACTGCGGGGATGATGCCATCATTGATGCTTGCCACCAACATCACGCGATCTCTTGGAATGCGCAGCGTGTGGGACAAGGGTGTGAACGGCGCAAGAATCTTGCGGAGCTCGCGGATCATCATCGCAGGCTCGTCCAGCGATTCTTCGAAGAACGTGCGGGTGGGCCAACTCATCACCAGGTCCGCGATACTCACGACTGGCGCGATGCTCACGATGAAGTCGGTGCGCGGATCGAGCGCCGCAAGCATCGAGGCATGGAACCCTCCCCAGCTGTATCCGATGATGCCGACCTTGGGGGCGCCTCGATTCAACAAGTGATCGATCAGAACTCGAAGGTCCATGACTCCTTGGGCGCAGGCTTCACTCAGGCGCCACACCGAGGGCTGGATGAGCGCTGTGCCGTGATAAGCCGCCGATTTCGGCATGCGTCCGCCGTGCAGCGGCAAGTTCATGAACACGACGTCCAGCCCTGCGTCGTAGAACCGTTGCGCCGAGAACCACATTTTGTTGATCCGATAGTCAGGCGCCGAAAATCCATGAAGTAAGATCACCGCCGGGCGGGGCCCATCCGCGTGGAACCATCCCCGCGACTCGACCCGATCGTTGGGTTCTAGTGCGGAATACTCCTCACGAAATCGCGGATCGAGTGTTTGAAACGGACTGTAGAAGTCGATGCTCGCGAGCGTCGCGCGCTTGGGATCCCAGGATCTGCGCCGGGTCGCGCGCTCGTTGACCGAATGGCCGACCGGCGGCGCGAGGAACGCAGACCCCGGGTCGTCCAGGAAGCGTTGCTGGGAGTAGAACGCATGGTAGTCGACGTACTCTTGCAGCGTCGTGTCCGACAGGTGTGGATGAATCTTGCGCTTGTACGGAATCGACATGGCCGTCGCGGCCAGACGGTCGAGCGCGTATGCGAATTTGCCAAGCACCGGGCAGGCGTCGCTGCTCTTTCGTAGAAACGAATGGGTCGAGAAGTCGGCGCAGAGCCCGTCTATCCATGCCGTGCTGGACTCCGCCGGAAGCGCGCCTGGGAGCGAGTTGCCGTGGCTCGGTTGGAAGGCGTTCACCTGAGATCTCCTCCGGCTCACCGCCGGTCGTTGGCTCCGTTTGCAAACGGGGTGCCGTCGTCGTCCAGCTTCCGGCTTTCATTGGAGATTCAGCCAGTTTTGCGCCAGAGGGCAGCGCAGAAACTGCGTCTCCATCGCGCCGCGACGCAGGGGTTGCGTCAGCATCTGTTCACCTTCTCGCGGAACCGGTTGGCGGCCTCGGGTAGACTCCCACCGATGTCCAAGGACTCTTTCACCTATCCGTTTCCCACCTTCGAAGCGCTCGCAGCCGAGTTTCGCGAGCACGTCGCGCCCAACAAGCTGGCGTACTACCAGCGCATGGGCTTGCAGATGGTGATGGGGAGGCGCCAAGGCATCTGGTTCGAAGATGCGTACACGAAGCGTCGCATGATCAACTGTCACGGCAACGGTGGCGTCTTCAGTCTCGGGCACTGCAACCCTCGCGTCACGGGCGCCGTCGCTGCAGCGCTTGGCGAGCTCGACATCGGCAACCATCACTTTGTGTCTGCTCAGCGCGCCCAGCTGGCCTCGCGTTTGTCGGCGACCCTCGGCGATGCGCTCCCCCGGGTCGTCTTCGGCGTGTCGGGCGGCGAGGCGGTCGACGTGGCGATCAAGGCTGCACGGGGCACGACGGGTCGATCCAAGATCATTTCGGTAGAGGGTGGTTATCACGGCCATACGGGCCTTTCCCTAGCCGCGGGCGATGCGTCGTTTCGGGATCCGTTCGGTCCGAATCTGCCGGGTTTCGTCCAAGTACCGTTCAACGATACCCCGGCCATGGACAAAGCGATCGACGACGAAACGGCAGCAGTCCTTCTAGAGGCGATTCCCGCCACTCTGGGCATGCCGATCCCCGATCCTGAATACGTCGCGACCATTCGGAGGCTCTGCGATGCCCGTGGCGTGCTCTTGCTCGTCGACGAGGTGCAAACGGGGCTGGGGCGCACCGGCCGGTGGTGGGGCATTCAGCACGAAGAGGTGATGCCGGACGCCATCATCACGGGCAAGGGACTATCTGGAGGGATTTACCCGATCACCGCGACGCTGCTCACGCGCGAGATGCACGAGGTCCTCGACGCGGAGGCGAATCCGTTCGTTCACATCTCGACCTTCGGAGGCGCGGAGCTTGGATGCGTGGCTGCCCAGGCCGTGCTGGACATCATCGAAGAGCCCGGGTTCCTGGAGCGCGTCGCAGCACTTTCGGAGAGATTCGCCAAATCCTTCGACCGCCTTCCGTTCGAGCTGCGCCGGAGGGGCCTCTTCATGGGGTTGCGTTTTTCGACGGAGATGGAAGCCCTTGGCGCGCTCCTTCGCGTGATGCAGCAGGGCATCTTCTGCTTCCCGGCTGGCAACGACCGGCGCGTGCTTCAATTCTTGCCACCGTTGATCCTGAGCGATGAAGAAGCGGACGACCTGATCGCGCGCATGAGGAAGGCCTTTGCATAGTGGCCCTGGTGAGCACGTCACAGGTCGAGGCGTTTGAGCAGCGGCTCGAAGACGCGGTGCGGACCGGCCGCACCGACGAGCTCGACGTTATCGGCTATGGCGAGGTCACCATCGCGGTCAGACTCGAAACCCCAGATGGTGACCTGGCGTGTAAGAGGCTCGTGCCGTTCTCCTCGCGACTCGCAGCGGAGCGCACGGCAGAGCTGATCGCATCCTACGTCGACCGTCTGAGCGCTTGCGGGATCGACGTGGTGGAGACGGAAACCCCGATCCTGGAGCGACCAGCCGGTCATGTCCTGTACTGCGTCCAACCGATGCTCGCGCCCGGAACACTCGGCCCCGACTTCTTGCGGCACAAAAGCGCCGAAGAGGCGGCACCTTACGTTCGGCGCATCTTCGAGCAGATTCGCGCGGCAGTGACGCCGTCGCTCGCCCCGGACGGGCAGCTTTCGAACTGGGCCATCGAGGGTCGGCGCCTCCGCTATCTCGACGTCGGCACGCCGTTCCTCCGGGATGAGCACGGTCGTGATCTCTTCGATTTCACCGAACAGACCCGCGCCTTGCCAGCGCCCGTGCGCATCGTCGTGAACCGCTTTCTTCTACGAGGCATCCTCGATAACTATCACTCCACGCGCGGCCAGGCGCTGGATTTTCTGGGCAACTTGATCAAGGAGGGTCTCGCGGAGATTCTTCCACCTTTGATCCGGGTGGCGAACGAGGCGTTTGACCTGGCTCCGGCGATCACAGAGCAGGAGGTGAGAGCACACTACCTGAGCGATGCGCGGACCTACGCGTGGTTGCAAGGCGCACGCCGTGCGGACCGCTGGATCTATCGAAACGTGTTGCGCAAGCCGTACCCGTATCTGCTGCCTCCGAGGATCGATCGATTCGGCTGAGGCTCGCCGCTAGAATGGCCGAAAGACGGCGAGAGTCGTGATCAGAATCGCAAGGATCGAAATCGCCCAGGCCAATCGGCCGAACGTTTTCGTTCCGATCTCTTGGCCCTCCGCCCATCGCCTCAGCTTGCCCGTGAGCACGCCCGTTGCACCGGCCAACGCGAACACGAGCAGGAGCTTCGTGTGCATCCAACCCTGCTTTGCATACAACTCGGCGAACTGCGGGATCAACATTCCGAATCCGCCGGCGAATGCAAGAAGCATCGCTGGCGTCGTCACGCGAAGCGTGACCCTGCGAAGCGACTGCGCGATTCCGGATTCCACGGGCGCCGATGCGGACGCGGCGAGCGCGACCGCCACTGCGGTGCCTACCCAAAACACGATCCCCAAGAAGTGAAGGTACCGAAAGACGACTATGCTCATTGCGTGCTCCTCCGCGAGCGGGAGTCTAGCCGCCGAAGACCAGCGGCACAAAGACGCATCGACACAGCTCTTGGGTTTGGAGCGAGTCGCCATGCTTGATGGAGACCTGAAGCGATTGGCCCCAGCGTCCCCCGACCGGAATGACCAGGCGGCCGCCGTCTGCAAGCTGTTCGATCAAGGTCGAAGGGACCTCTTCGGCCGCCGCGGCGACGACGATGCCGTCATAGGGAGCGCCGGCAGGCCATCCTTTTCGTCCGTCTGCACAAACGATTTCGACGTTCTCGATTCCGAGCGAGTCGAGCACCCGTCGTGCATTGGCCACCAGCTCGGGGATGATCTCCACGGCGTAGACCTTCCGGGCCAACTTGGAGAGCACGGCAGCTTGGTAGCCGGAGCCCGCGCCGATTTCCAACACGGTCTCGTCTCCTTCGAGCCGAAGTGCTTCGACTGACATTGCAACCATCAGCGGTTGGGAGACTGTCTGTCCGTGGGACAGCGGTAGGGCGCCATCGGCGTAGGCGCTGCGCCGTTGCTCCGTCGGCACGAACACTTCACGAGGCACCTCGCCCATCGCAGCCAGGACGCGGGTGTCCGAGATCCCGCGACGGCGGAGCTGCTGCTCTACCATGCTCGCCCGTTCTCTCGCGAAGTCCACGCTGCCTCATACCATTGATGCTCCCCAGCCGTAAAACGACTCGGTCGGTCCGCGCGACAGGCCGGGCTTTACGGGCTAGAGTCGGCCCCTCGCAAGCGAGGATTCGACATGGCCAAGACCAATCCAGGTAACTTTTTCGAGGATTTCGAAGTCGGGGCAGAGCTCGTGCACGCAGTGCCACGAACCATCACCGAGGGCGAAGCAGCGCTGTATATCGGTCTCACCGGCTCGCGCTATCCGTTGCATTGTTCCTCGGAATTCGCCCGCTCCCTCGGCCATCCCCGAGAGACCATCAACGATCTTCTGGTGTTCCACATCGTATTCGGCAAGTCCGTCAACGACGTCTCGCTCAATGCGGTCGCGAACCTCGGTTATGCGGGTGTCCGGTTCCTGGCTCCGGTCTATCCAGGCGACACCCTGCGGTCCATCTCGCAGGTCGTCGGCAAGAAAGAGAACAGCGATGGGCAGACAGGCGTGGTCTGGGTCAAGACGGTAGGCACGAACCAAAACCGAGCGATCGTCCTGGAGTACTACCGTTGGGTCATGGTGAACAAGCGTGACCCGTCCAAGTCGACCGGTGACGCCGACCGGCCGGCGATTCCGAAGGAAGTGGTGCCGAAGGACTTGGTCGTTGCAGCCAATCTCGACCTGAGCCGTTACGAGGATTGGCCATCGGGCGGTAGCGCATACTTCGAGGACTACGAGAGGGGCGAGAAGATAGACCACGTCGATGGAATGACGATCGAGGAATCCGAGCACGCCATAGCAACACGCCTCTATCAGAACACCGCCAAGGTTCATTTCGATGCGGTGCAGACGAAAGACACTCGCTTCGGCCGCCGATTGATGTACGGCGGGCACGTGATCAGCATCGCACGGTCGCTCTCATTCAATGGCATGGAAAAGGTGCTCGGAATTCTCGCCTGGAACGGCGGGGCGCATGCCAACCCGACGTTCGCCGGGGACACGATTTACGCCTACAGCGAGATCCTCGACAAGGCGGACCTGCCCGGCCGGACCGATTGCGGGGCACTTCGGGTGAGGTTGGTCGGCCTGAAGGACGTGCGCCCGACCGAAGCTGGGTTTCCGTTGAAGGTTTCCAAGGGCGGCAAGGACCGGTATCACCAGGACGTGATCTTGGACTTGGACTACTGGCTGCTCGTTCCGCGACGTGAGCGTTGACGGCTTGCGGACCCGCCTCTCATCCTCTAGACACCGCTTTTAGGAGTATTTCATGTACTTGAACATCGCCAACAGCGATCGGCCCCGCAAGCGCAACAAGAGCGCCCGACACCATGCGAAACGCAAGGCAAAGAACCGCCGGCGCGTCAATCGCATGCACGGTCGCAAGCTCGGCCGCCGCGGCTGAGCCACGCCGCGATGGATACGAAGGTCATCTACGTCGTCAGCGACTCGACGGGCGAGACAGCCGAACGTGTAACGCGAGCAAGCCTACTCCAGTTCCCGGACCACAACGTCAGGCTGAAGCTCGAACGACGTGTGCGCGACCGACGCGGCTTGACTGCGATCTTGGAGCGTGTGCGCGCCCAGGAGGCGATGGTCGTATTCACCCTGGTGCGTCCCGAGCTGCGCGAGCACTTCAACGAGCAAGCGACGAGGCTCGGCGTTCGGCACGTGGACGTGATCGGCTCGCTCATCTTTCAGATCGGGAACTTCCTCGAAGCCGACCCCGTGAACATTCCGACGGGCGAGATGCCGCTGTCCGAGGAGTACTTCCGCCGAGTCGAGGCGATTGAATTCGCGGTCAAGAGCGACGACGGAAAAGAGCCGCGCAATCTGGGCAAGGCCGACTTGGTTCTGGTTGGCGTCAGTCGCACGAGCAAGACCCCGCTCTCGACCTATTTGGCAGGGCGTGGGCTCAAAGTGGCCAACGTTCCCCTGGTCCTCGGGGTGGAGCCGCCGGAAGAGCTCCGCGCTCTTCCCGGCTATCGGGTCGTGGGGCTCACCGTAGACGTCGATCAATTGATCGACATTCGTCGGCAGCGCCTCCAACAGCTGGGAATGCCGCCGGACGCCAACTACGGCTTGCGTGAGCACGTCAAAGCCGAGCTGGAGTATGCCCACGGCATCTTCCGAGACCACCCGGACTGGATGGTCGTCGACGTGACGAACTGCGCCATCGAAGAGACGGCGACGATCATCCTCGAGATGCTTCGCGAGCGCGACGAGCTCAAGCGGCTCACCAGGCCCCCACCGCGGGTTTTGTAGCGCGTGCGCGGCGTGGCGAAGCGGCCGTGATTGTCGAGCGCGCGTTTAGCGTCTCGGCGTCGGACCATATTGGTGGGACAGAGCCGCATAGAACTGGGCGAGGATTCCGTCCGCGACGCGGAGCCGTCGGCTGAGCTCGCGTGCAATGTTCATGATGAAGAGGGCATAGTCCTTGACGTCTCGCCGATAGAGCAGGTTCTCGACGTGCTCTGCAGTGATCGAGAGAACCAAGGTGGGGGCGACCGCACGGACGCTCGCAGAGCGCGGTTGCACGTCGAGAATCGACATCTCGCCGAACCAGTCGCCCGGGCCGAGCACCGCAACGCGCACGTCGCCGCCCGATTCGCCCTTCTTGATGACTTCGAGCTCTCCGGCGATGACCACGAACATCTGCGTGGACTGGTCCCCTTCCTCGACGACCATCGCGCCGGCTTCGATGCGGCTCGTTGGCAGTGACGAAGCCAAGGTTTGCAGAGTTTCCTTGCTCAACCCTCCAAAAAGTCCGATGTCGGTCAAGTGGTCGAGGGTGAGCTTCGGGGTAGGGGGGCGACTCATGGTTACAGCATACGCGAACCGTCCACGCACGTCATGGAATCGAGTGCGGTGATTGACACATGGGTCCAGTCCCTGGCCGGTAGACCCCTAGGGACGCGGGTCATCGCCGAGCACGACGTTGTCGATGAGTCGGGTCTTCCCCAAGTGCGCCGCCACCGCGACGAGCAGGCGGGCCGGCGATCCCGTCGGGGCGGTGAGCGTCTCTGGATCGACGACGGCCACGTAGTCAATTCTATCGAGCTCGGTTTGCACCGGTGCCTTCGCTAAGGAACGAAGCACGTCCGGGTCGCGCTCACCTTCGCGCCAGGCGTCGTGCGCACGTCGCAGCCCGGTGACGATGCCGAGGGCCCGTTTGCGTTCCGATGAAGACAGGTACCGATTGCGGGAGGAGAGGGCGAGACCGTCCGTCTCGCGCACGATCGGGCACCCGACGACTTCCACCGGCATGTCCAGATCCCGGGCCATTCGGGAGAGGATCTTCCATTGCTGGTAGTCCTTGCGCCCGAAGATCGCGGTGCAAGGCCCTGCAAGATTGAATAGCTTGGCGACGACGGTTGTCACGCCATGAAAGTGCGTCGGCCGAAACTCACCTTCGAGCGGCCTACCGAGGCTCCCCACCGACACCTGCGACTGAAACCCGGGCGGGTACACCGCCTCCGGATCGGGCGCGAACACCAAGTCGACATGCCGGGCGCGGCAGCCTGCAAGGTCGCTTTGCATCATTCGTGGATATCGGTTCAAGTCCTCGTTCGGCGCGAACTGCATCGGATTGACGAAGATCGTCACCGCGACGAAGTCGGCGCGCTTCTTGGCCTCGTCGACCAGCGAGAAGTGCCCCTCATGCAGAGCCCCCATCGTCGGAACGAGCCCGACGCGTAGGGACACGGCGCGCGCATCATCGCAGGCATGCCGGAACTCGGCAGGCGTGCGGACGAGGCTCGTCATCCCTTGGGGCCGTAGCCGGTCCGAACGTCCGGAACGAGACTGAGGCTCGACGGCGGGGCGGATGCCTCTGCTTTTTTCACGTTGCCGAAGCTGAACTCTTCGCTTGGGAAGACCCCCGCGCGCACCTCGTCACGGTAGCGGCAGGCGGCAGCTACGCCCTGCTCGAAGAACTCCGCGTAGCGTTTCACGAACTTCGGTTTCAGCTCGGGGGTGAGGCCGAGCAAGTCGTAACACACCAGCACTTGCCCGTCGCAGTGCGGTCCCGCGCCGATTCCAATGGTCGGAACATCTACCGCTGCAGTGATCTGCTGAGCGAGGTCGGTCGGAATTCCTTCCAGCACCATGCAGTACGCCCCGGCGTCGGCGACGGCAATCGCGTCGTCGAGCACCCGAGCGGCCGCCTGTTCGGTCTTACCCTGCACGCGAAAGCCCCCCATCGCGTGAACGCTCTGGGGAGTAAGTCCAACGTGCCCCATGACGGGGATGCCGGCGTGCACGATGCGCTCGATCGTGGGAGCGGCGTCGACACCGCCCTCGAGCTTGACCGCTTGCACGCCTCCCTCTGCGATGAACCGGCCAGCGTTGGCGAGCGCTTGCTCGGTGCTGAGCTGCCAACTCAGAAACGGCATGTCGCCGACGACGTGTGCTCGTCGCGTTCCTCGCGCAACGGCGCGACAATGGTAAACCACCTCGTCGACCGTGACGGGGAGGGTGGAGCTCAGACCTTGCACCACCATGCCCAACGAATCGCCCACGAGCAGCACATCGATCATCGCATCGTCGAACAGCCGGGCGAACGTCGCGTCGTACGCAGTGACCATGCTGATCCGTTTGCCGTCACGCTTCATCTGGCGGAGTCGCGGCACCGTCACAGGCCGCTCATCGGACGCGTGTCCTCTTGCGCTCATGGACTTGATTCGCTTTGGTCGCGGCCAGGTCGATTCCCGGTCCACGCCTCGACGCCCGATAATGATAGCACCGATTTGCAGCCCGTCATCGCCAGGAAAAGCGTCGAAAACACGCGGAACTAGATGCTATCCTTGCAGCAATGCGGCGATTCGTTCGGCGAGCCAAGGCTCGTCCTCGGAGCTGAGCGCGTCGGCCCGGGTGAGCATGCGCCTCGCCTCGTCTGCTAGCCCGATCGCGTGAAGCAGTCGCCCGGCCTCGTAGTGATACAGTGCGTGCCGTTGCCGGTCGCTGCCCTGACTCAGCGCCCGATACATGTCGGCCGCGCGCTCCAACCGACCGTCTGCTTCGTAGAGCTTGGCCAGGGTCGTCGCCGTGTTCGGGGGGAAGTCCGTGATCTGGTGATTGGTAAAGAACTCGACTACTTGCTCGAGAAAGCTGCGGGCGTCATCGGGTTTCCCCGCCAGCTCCGATGCGAGGCCTAGCTCCTCGAGAAGGCGCCAGTCGGTACCGGAGGTCCTGCTCAGCTGCAAGGCGGTCAAGAGCACTTCGAGAGCCTCTGAGCCTTGCCCCTTTTCGCGAAGGAACGCTCCCATCGCGAGGTACGGCCGATAGTCTTCGGACCGCGCGCGCAAGGCGCCGTCAAAGTAAGCCATCGCTTCCTCGAAGTCCCCGGATTCGTCGGCAAGCCGAGCGAGCGAAAGGTTGGCAGCGAGCCTGGTCTCGCCTCCTTCGTCCTCGCCGTGTGCGCTCAGGAAGCGCTGCAGTGCCTCCTTGCCTCCGACGAGATCCTCGCAGAGCAGACGAGCGCGCCCGAGTTCCAGCCAGAGGTATCTGGGCTCGTTTGCATCGGCCACGAGAGCCTCGAGCCGCACCCGTGCTTCCTCGAACTGCTCCTTGTGCATGGTCAGGAGTGCGTCGAGCAACCCGTCGCCATAGCCCTCGTACTCAGCGGCCTGAGCCTCATCCCATTGACCCATCAGCAGCGCGATGCGCTCCTCATCGGTCATTTCCGTTTCGTGTGCCTGATCCTGGGCCTCTTTGGCTTCGAGCCCATCGAGCAGGGCTTGAGCCTCATCGTGAAGAGCTCGGTCGCTTACCACCTCTAGCGCACCTTCGAGCTCCTGCGCGGCGAGCGCGATCGAGCCTTGCTCAAGATAGGCCTTCGCTTCTTCGATTCGATGCCGCGCGATCCCATCGGCGCAGCGTCGCGCTTTCTCGGAGAGCGCCGCGTGGGCCTCCGGGGGCGAGGCGGCGAGCGCCTTCTCGTACGCCATCTTCGCCGGACCGAAGTCACCGTCGGCGTAGAGCGCGTCGGCCTTCTTCTCGAGCGCCTCGGGGTCGGCGGAAAAGAGTTTCTTGAGCAAGCCCATGTCTCACTCCGATTGCTTGGATCTTCGCTTGGCGGCCTGTTTGAGCGGTCCGGGGATGCCACGGCTCCGAGACAGAGCTTTGAGGTCATTGCGGCGAAGGTGGGCCAGGAAGGTCATCGACAAAGCCAGAGGCGTCTTTGGATTGTTGCAAAGGCTGCGTTTGATTTCGTAGCTGCGGAGCCACTCCCGCTTTCTGCCGATGAACCTGAGCACGTCCTCGGAGACCTCGCGGCTCTGCGCGGCATTCTTGGCTTCGCTTTCGGCCATTGCGGGAGAGGAGATTGCGGCCATGGCGATCACGCGGTTCGGGTCCCGAACGAGGATCGACCGGGCCGCCGCGTTTCCGAGAAGCGCCATTCGGATCTTCTCGCCGGTGTTCATGTTTCGAAGCTTGGCCTGAAGGGGGACGAACTCCTCCTTGGTTGCCTCCGTGCCGTCCACGTCGTCCCGCACGACGGCGTCCTGATCGGCGTCCTCGGCGAGGGCCGCTGAAAACGCCTGATCGCCCGGAAGCGGCTCGTCGC
>JBAVOF010000311.1:0-4403 GCA_049691835.1 Polyangiales bacterium | reverse complement strand
GAATAGAAGCGCGTGACCGCGTTTTCCACTTGCCGGTCGACGAAGCTCGGCGCGAACGGCCGCAGCCAGACCGCGGCTCGGCCTCCCCAGGTCATGACCAGCTCGCGGCGTCGATGAACGACAGCCTGCATGATCTTGGTTGCTGCCCGTTCGACAGGCATCGATTTGGAGCCAAAGTTCTGCTCCGAGACCTCCACCTCTCCACTTCCCACGAGCTTGCGCTCGTGAATTCGGGTATCGACGGGGCCTGGTGAAACGACCAGCACCTCGACCTCGGGGCGGAGCTCGATGCGCAGCGAATCCAAGAAACCTTGCATGGCGTGCTTGCTTGCCGCGTATCCGGTCGAAAGCGGAAACCCGAGCTTGCCCTGCAACGAGGAGATACCCACGATCAGCCCGCGGCTCCGCTTGAGGTGCGGCAGGGCATGGTAGGTGCAGTGCACCGTCCCGAGGTAGTTGACCCGCATGAGCCGTTCGAAGATGGATAGATCGTCGACACCGTCGAACCGGGTGGACATGGAGATGCCTGCGTTGTTGATCAAGACGTCCAGGTTGCCGAAGCGGCTGACCGCCTGATCGATCAGTGACCTGCAGTCTTCCTCGTTCGCTACGTCGGTGCGCACCGCCAGCGCTGGGGCACCGAAGGCCTCGCAGTCCGCGACCGCCTCCGCCAGCCTCTCCTCGTTCCGGGCCGCCAGCACGAGTCGAGCGCCAAGTGCCGCGGCCCTCGTTGCCAACTCTCGCCCAATGCCTTCGGAAGCGCCGGTGATGATCACGGTCTTGTTGCGCATGCCTGACGATCTCCGGATGCTAGCGTACACGGCCTTCGCTCCGCATGGCTCGACCATTTCGCTTGGGCTCGCGCTCAGGCCCGCTCGACCTCATCACGAAGATCGTCAAGTTTCGCGCCCCACGCGACATAACGAGCTAGTACCGCGAGATTGATCTCTCAACGTGCGCCCGATGGGCTAAGAGAGCCCCCAGAACGTCACCGGCTTCGTCGACGCCGCCGGCACCTCCAAACGCGTAGTCTTCCGTCCTGTCGTCCTTCGTCGGCTCCTTTCGTCGTGTGGCCGGACATCTCGTAAACTGCACGAGCTCATCGGTTGGGGTGGTTCGCCGACCACTTTGCCCGGGTGTCCGGGCGTGCACGCACCAGAAAATCGCGATTGGCGCCAGCCTGATGCAACGGGTGCAGCACGTTGGAAGCCTGAAATCCACGGTCCACGATCGTCAGAGAATCGTCTGGAATCTCGCCCCAAAGTTGCCGCGCATAGGTGTACTCGCCCTGCTGGCAAGGGCCAAAGGCGACCGCCAATGAGTCCAAACTCGTGCGGTAGCCGTCTGCGTCTCAGCGTCGCCGCGCCTGTCGCATGCAGCGCCTCGTCAATCCACTCCTGCAACATCGGCCAACCCCTCTTGGTGCTGGCCAGTCTGATCTCATCGGCGACAGATTGACAGAACCTTTCCACGCCGACTTCCCAAGCGCTTCGATCACTTCCATCCCTAACTGATCGGCATTGCGTTTATAGCTGCTATCAGCCCTCATCGCGCACCAGCTCCTTTTACGCGATCCCCAAAGCGGGTTAGAGTCGCGCCGATGTGTGACGCCAGCCGCAGGTTGGGGGGGCTTGCCTTCGTATTCACATGTTCCGCAGCGGTCGTTCCCGGGCTCGCCGCTCACGCGGACTCGACGCACTACCAGACGTTGCAGCTCGGCGAGCGATCGCGCGGCATGGCCGCTGCGTACACTGCGTTTGCCGCAGACGGTGCAGCCATCTGGTACAACCCCGCCGGCCTGCCGCTCCTCGAAGCGAGGCTCCTTCAGGGCAGCTTGTCGCTGATCCAGCGCCGCACCTTAGAGATCGAGGGCGCGCTCGTCACCGACGGGCCCGACGGCCCCGGTGGAGAGGATCAGGTCGAGGATTTTCAGCTCACGTCGAACCCGACGCTTCCTGGTTTCGCCGTAGCCGCCTTTGCGCTCGGCAAGCCAAAGGCGGAGCTCGACAACGCCAAACCGGCCCAAATCGCGATCTCGGTCTTTCAGCTCTACAACAGCGACCTTGGGGGGGACATCAACTTCCAAGACCAGCTTGGTCGGACGAACAGCCTGCAGTTCTACCAAAAGGACACCATGACCTATTTTGCGCTCGGCGCTGGCTTTCGGCCGATCCGCAAGCTCTCGGTGGGGCTCACCGTGCTCGCTAGCCGGCGCGCCGTCGAGCACGTCGAGATCGGGTCTCTTGCCCTCGGCGGGACGCAGGACCCGTCCGAGGGCAGCCCCTGCCCGACGAGCCCCACCATTCCCTTTTGTATCCTCGATGCGCGCCAAATCGCGCGCAACACCGTCTTCCAGATGGACGCATGGTACATGAGCTTCCGACTTGGGCTTCTCGGGCTCGTGGGCAAAGCGTGGCGTCTGGGCCTGATGTTTCAGCCCCCTGGCTTCCGGGTTGGCGGCACGTCGAGCTTGCGTTTCGAGCTGTCCGACGTGTATCCGAGCACCGATCCGAACAATCCGGGGCTCTCCGATTCCGTATTCGGAGACCGCGAGTTTGACGCTCGATCACCCATTCCATGGGAGCTGCGCTTGGGTGTGTCGTATGTGATCTCTCGCAAAGTGGTCGTCGCAGCGGATCTTCAGCTCGTCGGCCCGATCGGTGACGGGTCGATCGCGCCTGGCGTGCCGCAGCTCGAAGGCCGCTCCAACACATCGGGCCTCCTGCTCGCCGATTCCACGAAACGCGACTTGACCTGGAACATGTCCATCGGCTCGGAGATCCACATCACGACGTTTCTCTTTACCCGCTTCGGGTTCCTGACCGACAACAGCAGCGCGCCGGGGACCGCCACGGCGGTCTCGAATGCGATCAGCCCCGCACAGATCAATCGACTGGGCTTCAGCGCCTCGGTCGGTGGCGCGAAAAATGGAAAGGGCTTGTCCGCGGGCGTGTCGCTCCTCTTCGGCAAGGGAACGGGTAATGGGCTCGACTTTCGGCGGGAAGCTTTCGATAACGACACGACCTTCATCCGTGTTCCCGTCAAAGAACGCATCTTCATCATCTCCATTGGCGGGGATATCGGGCAGACCGCTGATGTCGTGAAGACTCGCGTCAAAGAAAAGCAGACGGAGGAACAGCTCGAGGCCGAAGAAGCGGAAGAGCGGCAGGAGCGTCAACAAGACATGCAGGAGGAGACCGATCCCGAGCTCAAGGCGGCCAAGGCGCGTGCGATCGAGGCGCGGCGACGAGCCGAGGAAGCCGAGCAGCGAGCCAAAGAGGCGGACGAAGAGGTCCAGGAGCTAGAGGAGAAAAAAGGGACTCAGGACCTCGACCAGGAAGATCAAGAAGCGCTCCAAGGCACCACTAAAACCGGAATCAACACGATTCGATGATCGAGCGCTCCGCCTGCAGCCTCGCTACGAGGGATTATCCATACAAATCGCTCGCGCCGCCCACTCGGACTCGCAGGCCGTGACGTCGCACTCGTTGTCGGTCACGCACTGATAATAGGTGCTCGTCTCGTCCGGACAGGCAGCGTTCAGCGTGTCGGTGACGACGCGCTCGCAGCTCGGAAACTCCGAGCAAATTGCACAATAGTCGGCGGCCAAGGGATCCACCGGGACGGGCTCCGAGGAGCCGCACCCCAGAGCCACGATCGCCACGCCGAGACCGGTCAAGCGGTACCATCTCATCGCCATCTCTCCACCCATGCCCCAGAATGCCAAACGATCAGCGGTGGGCAAAGGGACCAACTCGTCTCGAAGCACCACATTGCCAGCTGGTGAATCGGCCCGGTTTGGCCGGAGGCTCTGGGCGAGCCAATCGCGTCGACAGGGATGACCCAAGGGCACGCAGAGGCGAAAACATTGCGGCTCATCCGGCTGAAAACGCAGAGCCTGCGATCGCGCCGTCGAAAAGGCTCGGAAATCCGCCTGCCAGCGTTGGCATGCCTTGTGCTGCAATCGAGCGATCATGGCCCAACAGTTCCAATACCTGAGCCCGGAGTGGCGCGACGAAGCGGAGAGGCGGCTCCGATCAGAGCTCAGTCCGGAACGCATGAATTTCGTCACCGCGTCCATGTCGAACATCTACTTGGCGTGCCCCAACGGGGAGAGCCGCTACCTCGTGTTCCGGTTCGAGGATGGCGCGCTCACGCAGCTGCTCCTTGGCGAGGGCGAGCCGCCGGAAGCGGAGTTCAGGATTACCGGCACGTACGCAACCTTCGCCAAAATCACCCAGGCCGAGCTGAGCTCGCACAGGGCGTTGATGACGGGGAAGCTCAAGCTCAAAGGCAACATGGTCAAAGCATTGAAGCTCGCGGCCATCGCCGACCGGATGAACAAGGTGCTCTCCAAGATTCCGAGCGCCTACTGACGCGTTGGGCCGGGCACAGCACAGGAG
>JBAVOF010000310.1:0-4024 GCA_049691835.1 Polyangiales bacterium | reverse complement strand
CGACCCGCACTTGCAGGAGTGCCATCGGCAGCACCCCTTCGTCGTCATCTGGGACGACCACGAAACCGCCAACAATTCCTGGACTGGCGGCGCACAGAATCACGATCCGGAGACCGAAGGGTCTTGGGAGGACCGCGTTGCTGCCGCGCGCCAAGCGTTTTTTGAATGGATCCCGATCCGTGCGAGCACTGGGGGACAGATCTACCGAGCCCTGAAGTACGGCGACCTGGCCGACATCATCATGCTCGACACGCGACTCGAGGGACGCGAAGAGCAATTCCCAGTCACGGTCTTTTTTGCGGACGAACCCGCGCTTCCGAAACGCATCATCAGCGCCACGCAGGAGACATGGTTGCAAGAGCAGCTCCTGAGCAGCACGGCCAAGTGGAAGATCATCGGAAACCAGGTCCTCATGAGCCTCTGGCAATTCGTCAACCCCGACGGCACTAGGATCAATGCCAATGCGGACCAGTGGAACGGTTACCGCGAGGGCCGCGAGCGGCTTCTCACGTTCTTTCGAGACAATGACATTTCCAATACGGTGGTCGTCACGGGCGACGTGCATTCCTCTTGGGCCATGGACGTGACCTTCGGCGACGGGAGCTACGACCCCCAGACGCGCGAGGGTGCCTTGAGCGTGGAGTTCGTCGCTCCTGGGATCACCTCACCACCCGAAATCCCGCAGTCGATCCTCGACACACTCGTCGCGCAAGGCCCTCACATTCGCTACGCCGAGGGGGATCGCAACGGGTACTTCGTTCTCGATGTTCAGGCGGGCAAGGTCCAGGCCGACTGGTATCTTCTGGACGGGATCGGCCCGGACGACGGCGCCGAGACGTTGGACGCCAGCTGGGCGGTCTTGGACGGCGAAAAGCACGTCACCGAGATGAGCGGCCCTGAAACCCCCAACGACGATACCCCGGATCTGGCTTCTTAGTCTGGACATCGCATTCGTCAGCGCTAGGGCTTGATCAAGTGGCATGGGGAATCTAGGCTAACGTTTCCTCTGACCAAGTAGGGAGATGAGAACATGGCGATCCAACTGCCAGCCCTTCCGTGGGCGCAAGATGCCCTGGCGCCCCACATCAGCGCCGAGACGATCGAATACCACTACGGCAAGCATCACGCGGGTTACGTGACGAAGCTCAACGCCGCCATCGAGGGGACCGACCTCGCGCGCAAGTCCTTGGTGGACATCATTCGCGCGGGCGGGGCTACGTTCAACAATGCGGCGCAGGTTTGGAACCATACCTTCTACTGGAAGAGCATGAAGCCTGGCGGCGGTGGCCAGCCCTCAGGCTCCATCGCGGACGCGATCAACGGCAGCTTCGGCAGCTACGAGAAATTCCGCCAGGAGTTCGCAGATGCCGCCGCGACGCAGTTCGGCTCGGGTTGGGCATGGCTGGTCGCCGAAGGCGACAAGCTCGCGGTCAAGAAGACCAAGGACGCCGAGACCCCGATCACCACCAGTGCCAAGCCGTTGCTCACCATCGACGTTTGGGAGCATGCCTACTACATCGACTACCGAAACGCGCGTCCCGACTACATCAAGGTCTTCCTCGATTCCTTGGTCAACTGGGACTTCGCCAATCAGAACCTGAGCGGCTGAGCCAAGCCGCATGCTTGCGCCTCGTTGGAGCCGCCGCGCGTCTTTCGCTTGGGTGGCTGGAGGCTACCTTGCGGCTTTGGTCGTGGCGGGAGCGGTGCTCTTTGTCATTCCCGACGGCCTCGATTCCTTCTGGACCGCGGCCGTCGCCGATCTCGCCGCAACCCTGGTGATTTTCGCGTTCTCGCGCGGGCTCAAGTGCTCGAGCATGTACGACGCGTACTGGTCGGTCGCGCCGATCGTGATCGTGTTCTACTGGGTTTTCCAGGCACAAGAGGCGGTCAATCCCATCCGTGCCGGCGCGGTTCTCTTTCTGGTCAGCTGGTGGGGCGTGCGCCTCACCTACAACTGGGCTCGCAGTTGGCCTGGGCTCCATCATACCGACTGGCGTTACCTGATCATGCGCGACAAGGCGCCGTCCCTCTGGTTCGTCTCCGACCTCTTTGGCATTCATCTCTTCCCAACGGTGGAGGTCCTGTTCGGGCTCAGCGGCGCCTGGGTCGTATTGACCCAGGGTCAGAGTCCGCTCTCGTGGATCGATCTGGTTGCGTTGGTCGTGACCGCGTTGGCCATCACGATCGAAACCGTCGCCGACCAGCAGTTGCTAGCATTTGCAAAGGTCAAGCGTCCGGGCGAGATCATCCGGACAGGGCTCTGGGCATACTCGCGGCATCCGAACTACTTCGGCGAGCTCTCGTTCTGGTGGGGGTTGTATCTTTTCGGGCTCGCCGCGGACGCCAGCTATCTCTGGACCATCGTCGGGCCGCTCATGATCACCGGGATGTTCCTGGGCGTATCGATCCCCTGGATGGATCGGCGTAGTTGCGAGCGGCGCCCCGAGTACGCCGAGCACATGAAGCGAGTGAGCAGGTTGGTGCCCTGGTTCCCGAAGAGCGCCTAGAGGAGCACGAGGAGCACGAGGAGCACGGCCACGCCACCAACGACGTTGATGGCGAGCCATGTTCATCTTGGGAGCCGCCCGAGTCAGTCGGAGGGTGGTGCAGCCCCTGGCACGCAAAGCGCCTGGGTATCTTCCTCGGTTTCACCGGATGTGCATCCGCTCATCGTCGGATAGCTGCACACTCCGTCGGTCTCGACTTGGTTCGCGTCCGCGTCACCGACCATGCAGTAGTTGGTCCCTGTGCCGCCTCTCAGGAATTCGTCGAGCTGTTTACGGGCAGCCTCGCGCCGGCGCGGGTACTCATGGGGATCGTCGCACAACCATTGCGGGATGTTGCAGGCGGGCTGACCTGGGAGCCCGAAGTCGTACTCCGTGTAGAAGCTACCGCCGTCGGTCGACTCGACCGGCGTGAGCCCCCAAATGCTTCGGAGGCCGGTGGTGAGATGCGGCGCCTTGAGCGTCCTGGCCATGAGGTGGCCCGCATACGTGGTGACCTGGTGATCACCGATCGCGACCCTAGTCAACACTTCCTTGGTGTTGGTCTCGGGAAGCGGGTTTTCCCGGATGTGGTGGGTGTAGCCGTTGGGCTCCACCCGGTCCCAGAGCATCTGGAGCAGCGCCACCACGAATTGTTGCGCCCGGAAATCAGGGTAGTTCGGCTTCATGGCGTCCAGGAACTGACTGAAGTCGACGCTGCGGAACAGGAGGAAGCTGTACGGCTGCCCCATCACACCGAGGGCTCCGCGCTGCACGTCCGGGCTCAGGGCCATGAACACCGAGCCCATGATGCCGCCCTGGCTGATCCCGTAGTAGTAGCCCTCATCGCCCTTGATGTACTGACCATAGTCCTCGTCGTTCGCGAAACTGGTCTTCATCATCCGCATGAGAAGCACGTAGTTGAGAAAGCCTTGATGTAGGCGGTCGAACATGGTCCTCAGCAACGAAATGTTTCCCCCTGCCAGAGTGGCCCCAATGAGGAGGTAGTCAGAGTCGGACATTCCGATGAGGTCGGTGGCGCAGAACGTGTAGTTGTACTGGTTCATGAAGGATCGGAAATGGCTCGATTCGATTTGGCTTTGGGAACCCAGGAGCCCGTGCCCGTATTCGATGATCGCAGCTGGGGTTTCGGCGCTGGCGCTCTTGGGGATCAGCACCTCGAAGGGCACATCGACCCAGGGGGTGTCCTCGTTGACCGCCGGAAGGCCATCGTCGCCGAATACCAGGAGCGAGCCGGTGGATGCGGTGGTCATAAACTGGGGAGCCTTGAACGTGCCGTGGATTCGGAAGGCGATGTTTGCCGGGTCGATCGCACCGGGATCGGTGCTCGTCTCGACGCTCGTGATCGTGTACTTGAAGCCACCGTCCTGTTCGATCAGGTCAAACGCGGTGTCCCGCATGTGCACCAGCCACTGGGTGTTGTTGGCGTCGCTGGCCGTGTTGAAGTCCCACGCGATTTGAATGTCAGCGCGGTCCCAACCCTTGGCCTCGAGCTTCTGGAAGATGTCGTCGTACAGGTC
>JBAVOF010000309.1:0-4555 GCA_049691835.1 Polyangiales bacterium | reverse complement strand
GGCTTGCGCCAGTGCCTGCCGGCGCTGCTCGTACTCGGTGTCGGCATTGAGCACTTCCTTGCGAGCTACCGCCTTGTGCTCGAAAAGGTCTCGGACTCGCTCGCGATCGGCCTCCGCCTTTGAGAGTGCTGCTGCTGATTCGGCCACCGAGGCACGCGCTTGAAGATAGGCTGATTGGACGTCAGCGGCTTCGGGGCTGTCCACCTCCATGAGCGGTTTTCCTTCGGTGACCGCATCACCAAGACTGACGAAGACCTGTGTGATTCGACCGGTGACCGGCAGCTCCACCTTCGCCAATCGGTTGGGATCGGCCCGGAGCTTCCCTGGCGCGACGACCTCCACGGTCGGCACCTCCGCGGAGGTCACCGTATCCACGTGGATCTCTGCAAGCATCGGCGAGTCTGCCGGCAGCACGACGCGCCCGCGCGCGTCATCCGCGGAAGAGGATCGCGCGAACGCGTCCGGCTGCGGCTTGCCTTGGCAGGCCAGCAAGGCACACGCGAGAACTGGTGCGGAGAGACGACGAGAGCTCATGGTTCGATCAACCTACCGGTGACGTAGTCGATGCGATAGCCCGCCAAGGCGTAGCTCGTCAACGCCTCCTGATAGCTCCTCATGGTCTCGTTGAACGCGCGCTGGGCGTCGAGGAACTCGACGAAGGAGATCTCGCCCCGGCGATACGCGTATTCACTGGCGTCGCGTACGTCTCCGGCCTCTTTTGTCATCCCGCCCTCGATGGCGTCGAGCAGATCCCCGGCGGCAGCATACTCCGCGAGCGCGTCCGCGACCTCCCTATCTACAGTGGCGCGAAAGGCTTTGCTCTCCGCCAGCGATTGGTCGAGGGTCTGGCGAGCGCGCTGGATTTCACCCTGGTTACGATCGAAAAATGGAAGCGGAACGATGAGGAAGAAACCCAAAGATCGGGCGTCGGCATAACCGGTCTGATGATGCAGCTGCACGCCGACGTTCATGTCGATCCAGCCCAGCGCCCGCTGCAGCTGCACGTCTGCATCAGAGCGAACCTCCGCGGCGGCGAGCGCCCGCACGTCCGGCCGCCATTCGAGGGCCTCGTTCCGGACGAGGTCGAAGCTCATCTGCTCCAGCGGATCGCGTCGCAAAGGGTCAGTCACATCCACGAGCGGCGCATTCGCGTCTCGGCCGAGAAGAAGCTGGAGTTGAAGGCGAGCGAGGCGCACCCTCAGCTCCGAGAGGCGCACGCCATTGGCGCGCTCCCTCGCAGCGAGTCGAGTGCGCATGAGCTCCGCCTCCGCGAGGTCGCCGGTTCGGACGCGGTTCTCGTTTATCTCGACGATGCCCTGAAAGATGGCGAGGTCCTTGCGCGCCAGCTCCAACAGGGACTCGTCCAGGAGGAGCTGAACGCAGGCGCTCTGCACGGCAAACCGAAGCTCGCGGACCGAGTTCAGGAGCAGCAGCTCGGACACGGAACGATCCGCTTTGGCATAGGCGATTCGCTTGCGGCGCTTTCCGCCCAGCTCGACCGGGTAATCGAGACGGACGTTCCGCTCGGAGGGTCCGGCCCCGCTGGCTGCGTCGTTCGCGAAATCGCTCCCGAGAATATCCAAGTAGTCGAATCCGGCGGCCAGATACGGGTTACGCAGAATCCTAGCCGTCACGATGCGTGCCGCCGCAATGTCTAAGTCGTACCGAAGCGCAAGAAGATCGAGATTGTGCTCCAGCGCCAAGGCAACCGCCTCGTCGATGGTCATGACCTCAGGCTGCCTGGGATCGGCCCCGACCCGGGTCGCGTGGAGCATCGCTGCAATCACAACAATACCGCAGCAACGTCGCATGCCAGCACTATAGGAGCCCCCGCGAGCGCCTCGCAAGGCGTGAGCTCTGACCTCTTTGTGAAGCGCGAACGCTCAGAAGGCGTTGCCGCCCTGCACCCCAAAGCGCTTTGCTATGCGCGCAAGCGGGCAGAACCCAGTGAAGGATGCCTGAAACATGTTCAGCCCAACAAACAGGGGCAGAACGAGCCAAGCGATGTGATGAAAATACGCGAGGACCACGCCGGTGGTGACCAAGATGCCTGCGACTCGGAAGACTAGTGTGTCGATGTTCATGTTCTTGTTCCTTTCATTTGCCAATCATCAGAACGAATAGCGAAGCCTCGCGTAGACGTTCGAGTTCTCTTCCAGCTGACCGAAGAAGGTGTAGTCGTACCGCCCGAAGATCAGGTTCGCACCCACGATGATCGCCACGGGATCGATGATCTTGTACGTGACGCGCGGCCTGATGTACGTGTCCAGCTCGTTCGGAGAAAAGAAGACGAAGAGCGAAAGTTCGAGGTTGTCCATGACCAAGAGCTGAGTCAGACGTAGGGTCAGCAGATGACGAAACTCGTCGGGCTCGTACTGGGGCCAGAACGAGTTGGCGAGCAGCTCCTGGTACTTCAAGATGTACTCAAGGTAGTACTGAAGGCCCATCTGAAACTTCGGAAACAGCTCGCGCTCGTAGCCGACCAGGCCGCGGAACTGCGAGTTGGGAATGGTCGGGTCGGTGCCCGACCAATCATCGAGGGAGTCGTAGAACGCGGCTTCGACGTTGAAAAGGCCGCCGAGCAGTGGGCCGCGCACGCTCGCCCCATAGGTAGCTAGACGCGCATAGGTGAGTCGCATCGCGGCTAGGTTGATGGCGTTCGGTTGCAGCCAAAAGCCCACGTAGCCGTATGCAGCCAGCTCGTACGCGCCGGCGCTGCCGTAGAGGCGGCCGTGCAAGGTGCCATTTCGCAGACGCTGGTCGGGGCGCAGCGGACCGATCGGTGTGAGCTCGGAGCGGTCGCCGATGATTTCACCGGACTGCGGATCGAAGAACGACAAGCGCTCGCCGTCGATGTAGCGGTCGGGCTCGAAGATCGGCGCCCAGGCCAGGTCGAGGCCGACTTTCTTGATGTTGAAAGTCGTCAGGATGGCGTTGGACGGTGCCTTGAGGTACTCGTCTGCGCGTCCGATGAAGAAGGAGTTGAAGTCCTTCGGAAAGAGATCGTTCAAGAAGAGGAAGTCACCCGTGCCCCAGGTCAGCACTTGCCGACCAAGCCTCACGTTGAACCAGCTGCCGCCACGAACGAAGATCGACGCGTCACGAATGTCGAACCAGATCGACATCGTGACGGCGTCGGCAAAGACGTCTCCGCGAAAGCGGGCGCTCGCGATCTCGTGGGTAGCATCGAGGTTCAACCTGAAGCGAGCCTCGCCGGCGGTGAATTCATTGGCGCTTGCGCTGCTCGGCACGACACGAACTCCCGTGAGGCCTTCGACGAACCCGCCGAGCTCAAAGGCGAATGCCTTGCCACCGGATGGCTCAGCGCCCTCCTCTCCCCATTCCTCGAAGTCACCCCAGTCGTCCGCCCCGGTTTCGTCGGATGGCTCCACATCCCCCGCCAACTCTTCTGGCGTCTCGGAACCAGTGCCTCTGTCGACCGGGCCTTCCGCTTGGGCCTCGAGATCCTGTTCCTCCAAGGGCCCGGAAGCCGGCTCGCTCTGCTCGGTTTGAGCAAACGCCCCGGAAGCCAGAGCTAGCGCCGCGAGCACGAGGGAGGCCGCCGCGAGGCATCTCGACGGACGAGCACCCCTTTGGCACGGCTCTGTCGTACACGTCGTCGGTCTCACGGGGTTGCTCTCTCACGTATGGGTCCGCCTTTGCTCAGCGGAGCCACTTCTGCGGTGGGTTGCGAAGCGAGGTCTCGACGAAGATGTCGTCGGGGATCCCCAGGTCGTAGTGGACGTTGCCGACGTCGCTCAGCGTGTAGCCGCCTGACTCCAGATCACTGACTTTGAGACGTGTGATCGTCGGATGACCCTGGATGGTGTCCACCTGCACGGTTTCGATGCGCCGGTAGACCTTGCCCTGGGCGTTCACGTATTCGACCTTGCTGGGCAAGAAAGTCTTCTTGTTGGTCCAGAGCGTGTAGTGCCTGAACTCGACGCCACTGCTGTTCTTCGGCGTGCTCTCGACGACATACTCGGTGTCGGTCGTTTCGAGGAGCTTGTGCGTATCCTCGGAAGGATGACGCCCCGAGATATCCTCGTAGAAGAAGTGCGTGCCGACGAAGCTCGTCCGCTCATCGCTTGCTGCGATGCGCTTCACCAGGTCGAGCCCTGGCAGGTACAACCAGCGGTCGTCGTCCTTTCCGGCGTGTTTCTTCACCAAGAATGCCGTGTTCCTCACGTCGGCTGGCTGGTCGAAGACGACTAGATAGTTCTGATCGCCTCCGTCTTTCACGTCGCGCCGAAGCACTGCGAACTGTCGCCGTTGCGAGCGACCCTTGGCGTCGACAATCTTCATCCGTACCAGCGCCCGGCCATCGTTGGCGGTGTAGTACTGAGCGGTGTTGGTTCGGTTTACGATCTCGCTTGCATCCTTCAGGTCCTGCGCCCCAGTCGGGCTGATTGGGATCGAGAAAAGAATCGCGGCAGCGGCGGCCGCAAACCAGGTCTTCGATTCGTGCTTCATGTCGTTTGCTCCTTCTTGGTTGCTAGGTGCGCCGACGCATCATTCGCGCCGCCATGCACCGATTTCTTCGTTGGTGAAATCC
>JBAVOF010000308.1:0-2734 GCA_049691835.1 Polyangiales bacterium | reverse complement strand
CTGTAAGTACGGTGTCAATGCCTGCAGCCAGAGCGGCAACCAAGAATGCAGAGCGGGGCTGTCGAAGCGTAGCACCGCGTACGCCGCGTAGATGTCGACCACGAACCCCGGAAGCCGGTCCCCTTCGCCATGAACCAGCCGATACGCGTCCGTCTCCGACGGCAAGACCCGTTCACGCAGCGCGACGGCTTCGGCGAGTCGTGCGGCGAAAAGACGAGCGTCCACAGGCTCGTCACCCGTGGTGAACATGCGCACGGCGATCGCGCCATCATCCGAAATGCCGCGGCCGACGAGGCGAGCATCACGACCCTGCACTGCGACGACTTCTCCGGCCACTTTGGGCGCTTCGCACAGGGCTCTGCGATAAATCCACGGATGGCCCGAGCGCAGCGCACGCTCCAAAGGCAGCCGGAGCTTCACCATCATGTCTTGGGTCACAGGGTTGCTGGTACCTCTCGACCCATCGTCGCTTTCGCCCGCAAAATCCAAGATCGTGAACGCATGGAAACCCTCTGATACTGTCCCGGCACCTATCATGGCGCAAGTGCCCAAATCGCTCCGTCCCCGGTTTCCGTTGTCGTGGGTCAACTTCATTGGTGACCCCCTGCGTGAGCAAATCCTTCGCGTCGATTCGGAGCGGGCGATGAGGCTCGCCGAGCGTCTCACGGGTCTCCATGACTATGGCGATCATGACGGGGCTTTTCGGGAACGCTTGGACCAAACGATAGAGTCGGTCCTCGACAACGATTGGAACACCGTCGGCCGATTCGGCATTCGCTACATCTTGCACTGGCACCTGAGTAACCGCCTGCGCATCGTCGAGCTCCTCAAGCGGCATCCCGAGATACGAGGCGTCGACATTCGGCGCCCGCTCGTCATCACCGGTTTGTTCCGAACGGGAAGCACCTATTTGCACAACGTCCTGGCTGCCGATCCGGGCAATCGCGCCGGACGCATGTGGGAGCTCGCGCACCCCGTCGGGCGAAAGCGCGAACTGATGGGAGACGTCAAGTGGCGCCGCTGGCGCGGCGGTCACGAGGTCTCAATGGACAAGATCATGATCCCGGAACAGGGCGAGGCACACGTCGTCACGGCGGATGCATATGAGGAGGACTTCTTCCTGCTCGAAAACGACATGGCCATCATGAAGTTCTTCGTCGGCTTCGGCGATTTCGCGTACGCGCGACGAATGCTGCAATGGGACATGGTCAGCCCGTACCAATGGCACAGACGGCAGCTCCAGATCCTCTGGCAGCAGCGCTCGGCGACACGTTGGCTTCTCAAATGTCCCTGGCATCTGTGGAACCTTCAAGCGCTCTTGGCCGTATACCCAGACGCCCAGATCATCCAGACCCATCGAGACCTGGTCGACACCATAGGCTCCCAATGCAGTCTGACCTCGCGCATCGCGGCGAAGTTTCGGCGGAGCCTCGACTTGCATGAAGTCGGACGCTTCTGGCTGGACTACTCCCAAACCGGAATCGAGCGCGGCATACGGGCGAGAGCTGCGCTCCCTTCATCGCAGATTTACGACGTTCGACTTCAAGAGCTTCGCGCCGGGCCGCTCGATCTCATCGAAGACATTTACCGCCGCTTCGATCTGCCTTCCAGTCGCGCGCTCACCGAGCAGTTTAGCGTCCGAATTGCGGACGAACCCATGGCCCAATCGGGCGAGCACAGCTACGACATCGCCGACTATGGGCTCACCGAGGAGTCAATTCAGGACCGATTCGTGGACTACAGGCGGCGCTTCGACGTGTAGCCGTGTGGGGTTGCTATGCGACCGTGACGACGATCGTTGCCTGGTAGCCAGAGGTCGCATCACCGGAGATTGCCGCCAGCGGCGGCAAGTTGCCCCCAGCCACGCCGTCTGAATCGTTCGGAGTGTCCTTCTGCCCACGAGCGACGTAGGGCGCGGTCGCATAGACTTCGGTGGTTACCTGCTCTGGGAAGTAGAGCTGCGAGGTCGCTGCAGTGGTGCTCGAGGTGTGCACCCTGAAGTGGATGTGCGTCGTACGCCCTGGGTACCAACCGGGGTAGATGCTGTCGAACGCTGCGATGCCGACCCCATCGGTCACCTGGGTGCCGCGGAGGAAGGTCTCTCCTCTGGTGTCGAGGCCGCCGAGCTGTCCGGCGAATCCCGAATAGACCCCTTCCGCATCGCAGTGCCAGAGATCCACCGCGAGATCCTTGAGTGGCGCGCAGAACTCGTCCTGCACCTGCACGATCACGCGCAGCGCTGCGCCGGGCTTGTCTTCCGTGATGTCACGTCGAAGCAAGTCCAGATCGAGGTAGTAAGGCCCGGCGGTCTGTTGTGGGTAGATGGTACAGGCGTTCCCACCGTCCGAGCCGCCAACCCCAGCGTCGGGTCCCGGGTCCCCCTCCGAGCCACAAGCGCCGCCACCGATGAGCGTTGTCGCGCCTAGCCCAGCCAGCACGCTCCGCCCGAACTCCCGTCTAGTTAGGTTCATGCTACCTGCGGCGGGGCGAGATCCAACCAGACCGCGCGATGATGATCGAGAACGAGGCCATCGACGAAGGATATCTGCGGTCCGCTTAGATGGTCCAGTGCATTGGTGCCGGCAGCCCAGGCGCACAGGAAGCTCGCTTCCATACGCTGAGGCATCTCCGCGAAATTAGTCACGATCAACAGCCGTTGATTCGAATGCTCGCGCAAGTACGCGACGAGGTGTGGGTTGCCGGTGTCGACGACCCTGGTAACTCCCCCGTGTAC